>VBHS01000445.1 GCA_005881295.1 Chloroflexota bacterium | reverse complement strand
GTGGTCTTGCAAGATCAAACAGCGGTGATCCAAACGCTGGCCAACCAGCGCGTCGTAGCCACCTTTCAAGACTCACCCGTGACGGACTACTACAACAAGCAAAACCCGGGGAAATTTGCCGTTGGTGGCTCTGTTGTGAACGCCGGCCTGGAGGGCATTGCCGTTCGTAAGAGTGATACGGCCATGTTCAACGCCGTGAAGAACGCTTTTACTAAGGCAAAGTCTGATGGTACCTATAGCCAGCTCATTCAAAAGTGGGGGTTGACCAACGAAGCGATCTCCATGGTTGATCGGCGTACGCTCGTCGCCTGACAGCAACATTCGCATTCCGAGTTTTTATCTGGAGGTGCTGGGGCGCGCGCCCCAGCACCTCCAGATAAAAACTCGGAATACTTTATAAGGAGGGCCTACCTGTGTTTGAATGGAATACTGTCTGGCACTTTCTTTTTGCCGACCCTAACCATTTATTTCTCATTGCCGCCTGGCGAACGCTGTGGATATCTGTGGTCGCCCAGTTATGCGGCGTCATTTTAGGGCTTTTCTTAGCTTTGATGCGTATGTCGCGTTTCCCCTACCTGAACGGGCCAGCGCGCGGCTATATCTGGTTTTTTCGTGGTAGTCCACTGCTGGTGCAGGTCCTCCTGTTATGGGATGGGCTGCCGAGAATCATCAACAATCCCAATTTCCTGCTTCCCGATTGGGCCTGTATTCTTGTTGCCTTCTCTCTAAACGAAGGTGCGTACATGGCGGAAATTGTACGCGCGGGTATTACCTCCGTTGACGTCGGGCAAATGGAAGCTGCCAAATCACTGGGGATGCGTTACGCGCTGGCCATGCGGCGCATTGTACTGCCCCAGGCAGCGCGTGTGATTATCCCTCCCCTGGGCAACGAATTCAATAACATGCTCAAAACCACCTCCATCGCCTCTGTGATTGGTTTGCTCGAACTCACGGGCACCGCCGAGGTCTATGGCTCGCAGAACTTTGTCATCTTTGAACTCCTGATTGTGGCCACCGTCTTCTACCTGCTCTTGACTACTATTTGGGGCTATATCCAGAGCTGGATCGAGAACCGTCTGGACCCCAATCGCACGATAAAAACCGAACTTGACCAGAAGAGTTGGGCGGCACGTATGTTGGGCTTTGGTTCACCTCGCCCTGGCGGTGCCGGTACACTGGCCAGTGGACGCTAGATCAGAGAGGAATGGAGGAAAGAACGCTATGAGTGTACAACAGCAAAATAATGGCAGCAGCAGGGAGATGGTTCGAGCCGAGAAGATCGTCAAACGCTTCGGCAACCTCACCGTTCTAAATGGCGTTGATCTCTCGGTCAAACGTGGGGAGGTCGTTGTGGTGATTGGCCCCAGTGGCTCTGGTAAAACCACGCTGCTGCGCTGCATCAATCACCTGGAGAAGATTGACGATGGGCGTATTTATATCGAAGGCGAATTGATGGGCTACCGCGAGAAAAATGGTAGATTGGTCGAGGACAGCGAGGCCAACATTGCCCGTATCCGTTCGCAGGTTGGTTTCGTGTTTCAGCGCTTCAACCTCTTCCCACATTTGACAGCGCTAGAGAACGTGATCGAGGCGCCCATTCATGTATTGCACGAGCCCAGAGCCGAGGTCACCGGGCGAGCTCTGGCTTTGCTTGACAAGGTGGGCCTCGCGGATAAGGCGAATGCCTATCCCCATAAACTCTCCGGCGGTCAGCAGCAGCGCGTGGCCATTGCGCGCGCGCTGGCGATGAATCCCAAAATCATGCTTTTTGATGAAGCTACTTCCGCCCTTGACCCTGAGCTTGTCGGTGAGGTACTCAAAGTGATGAAGCAACTGGCTGAAGAAGGCATGACGATGGTGGTTGTCACGCATGAAATGGGCTTCGCCCGCGATGTGTGCAGCCACGTCATTTTCATGGATAAGGCCGTTATCGTGGAGGAGGGAACACCTGAGCAAATTTTTGAACATGCACAGAATGAGCGGACGCGCAACTTTTTGGGAATGATTTCGTGATTACTACCCGCCCCTACGGGATGCTTGTGATCGAAAGAATAACTAATGCGCCTGTACACTGCGACCATTACGAGTAATAACGAAATTCGTGCCGGTGTGCATCTCATCGAAATGCATGTTCCGGCCCTGGCCAGCGCAGCGCAGCCTGGCCAGTATTGTATGGTGCGACGGTGCGAAATCTTTTGCTTGTCAGCGAAAGTAGCATGATTTCGAGTATTACTTTGTTGGCACAGAGCGCTATCGAGCAAGAACTGGCGGTGACGCTGGTCGCTCACTTTGCCAGCGCGGCGGAGGTCTACCCGCCGGCGTTGTTGCCCCCCGAGGTCGAGTACCATATTATTACTGCTGATGGCAGTCTTGGAGAGCAGGGGGCGCTGCGGGAGGTGCTGGGGGATTACCTGGCATGGGCGGATGCTGCTTGTTGTAGTGTTTCACGTGAAACGGCTGTTGTGTTGTATTCCACTTTTGAGCGGATGCGGGGCAGAAATTTCGCGCAGGCGCTTGTGTTGCGCCCGCTTGTATGTGCCAGTGGCGTCTGTCTTTCCTGTAGTTTTGAGACTCATTCGGGTGTGAAGGTGATTTGCCGCGATGGACCTGTATTTGATCTGAGGGAGGTTGCCCGTTCTGTTACTATTTAACGGTCGCTATGTGGGCGAAGATGCGATACCCGGCGGCATTGGCTAAATTGAGGGACGCTGTGTTTTTGACGTGAGCGCTGTAGATTGGAACGAGCCCTTCCTGGTTCACGGCTGCTGCCCACAGGATGGTCGCGGCGAGCGCGTATCCCTTGCGACGCGCCGCTGGCAAGGTAGTAATGCCCAGTTCACACGCTTCAGGGGTGCGACGCGAGCTATGGGCAAGGCTGAGTAAACGCCCTTCGATGACGACGCCGAAAAGTGGGCGTCGATCCGGGTGGAGATAGTAATCCTCGGAATTTGGCTGAAAGGTTCTCAGCAGTGAGCGATCGCGAGAAGTGAGCAGGTGTGCCATCCGCCGCGCAGTTTCTATCCCCAATGCTGGTGATTCTACCTGGTGAAAAGCAACCTCGCGACTGATACCCGTCGCCGCGGCCACGGTCGGCGGCAAATTCAGCGCTTCATGTGCGCGCTTGAGCAGCGCTTCACGCTCTGATGCGCTGGCATCCGTCCTCCAGATATGGACGTGGTCACCAGCCATAGTGGCGGCACAGAGCTTCCAGTACGGCCTGTGGCCCCCTGGTAAAAGCGAGACATCGTTTTGCTCAATGGGGGGAAGCCGTACGTTCCAGGCAGCTTCGACGTGCAAACGGAGCAACGCTTGATGTGTAGTTACCATAACAATCCTTTAGCCGGGGAGATTGATTTTGGGCAGGGCACAGACAAGCTGCGGCAGTCTGAAGTTCGGAAAGATTTCTAGCAGGTGGAGAAAGGCCGCAACAACAGTCGGGTCATAATTGATGGATGCCCTCTGGAGCAGGTACTCACAAGCGGCATCATCGGAGAGCGCTACTCTATATGGACGCTGTGAAGTTAAGGCATCATAGACATCGGCCACCGCCAGAATGCGTGCACTTAAAGGAATCTCTTCTCCATGCAGACCGCTGGGATAACCGCTACCGTCCCACGCTTCGTGGTGGTGCAGAACCGTCTCCACGTAAAAAGGATGCACATCACAGCCGAGCAGTATACCCGCCCCTATCGCGGGGTGTCGCTCTATCGTGCGTCGTTCGTCTTTTGAGAGCGCTTCTGACTTGTTGAGGATATCGTTGGCGATCCATGTCTTGCCGAGGTCATGCACAAGCGCTGCTAGAGCCAGATCATATGCCTCACACCGGCTCCATCCCAGGTAGCGGGCCAGGCGTTGAGCATATGTCGCTACTCTTCTCGAATGCTCATATGTGACGATGTCGCGTTCCTGGATGCTTTTTACAAATGAAAGAAGTATAGCGCGCGACTCTCTTTCTCTATCGTATTGTATCGTAGCCACCCTACTTCCTCTCCCCTCTCTGAACGTACCAAATCCGAGTTCCCGGACTGCGTGCGCCTTTGGACGCTGCCATGTTTTTATTTGTATATATTATTAATACGTAATAAACAGATTAATCGTCTCGCTG
>VBHS01000444.1 GCA_005881295.1 Chloroflexota bacterium | reverse complement strand
TCACCGTCCGGCTGTGGGATGCGAAGCTGGGCACCCCGTTGCAGGACGTGCCGCATCCCGGTGCGGTCTTCTCGCTGGCCTGGAGCCCGGATGGGCGCCTGCTGGCCAGTGGCGACTTCGCGGGCACGCTTCGGATATGGCAGATGCAGCAGAGCGGGCCGGCTACCTGCGTGCAGACACTTGAGGGGCATAGCAACTGGGTATGCGGACTGGCCTTTGCCCCCGACGGCAGCCGGCTGGCCAGCGCGAGCTGGGATGGCAGCGTCAAGCTGTGGGAACTCGAAAGCGGGCGCTGTGTCCAGACGCTAACGGGGCATACGGAGCGGGTGCATCACATGGCCTGGAGTCCGGATGGAGGCACACTGGCCAGTGGCAGCTTTGACCACACGATCCGGCTGTGGGATGGCCAGGAGGGCAGCGCTCGGGCGGTGCTGCAGGGCCATAACGCCGCGGTGTACGACCTGACCTTCACGCCTGACAGCCGCCACCTGCTCAGTGGCAGTGACGATGGCACGATGCGGCTCTGGGATGTGGAGCGTGGCGAGTCGCTGCGGGTCATGCAGGGCTACATGGCCTCCCTCTACGACGTCGACTGGAGTCCGGACGGCACCTGGCTCGCCAGTGCAGGCGCCGATACCGTGGTGAGCCTCTGGGAGGTGGACAGCAGAGGAGGGGAGACGCCGCCCAGGGTGTTGCGTGGGCATGGCTGGAGCGTCTACGGCGTCGCGTGGCGTCCTGATGGAAGCCTGCTGGCAAGTTCCGGGTGGGATAGTGCCATTCGGCTGTGGGACCCAGCCACCGGGACCTGCGTGCAGATCCTGCGGGACCTCGACCACCCCGACGCCATCTTCTACGGAGTGGCCTGGAGTCCCGATGGAAAGCTTCTGGCCAGCAGCACCATGCTGCAAGGCGTGCTGGTATGGGAGGTGACAACCCGCTCCCACCGCTTGGCGGGTCGTGCACACCCAACCTTTTTCCGTCGGGTGGCCTGGAGTGCCGATGGGACGCGGCTGGTCGGCGGGGGCGAAGATGGCCACGTCTATGTGTGGGACGCCAGGGGTGGCACGCAGTTCTTGCGGCTGGCGGGGCATCATGGGGTCATCATGAGCGTGGCCTTCAGCCCCGATGGCACGCGCCTGGCCTCGGGCTCAGGCAGCCAGGGGCAGGCAGACAGCGGAGAGCTCTTCGTGTGGGATGCCCACAGTGGGGAGCGCCACCCTGCCTGGGGGGCAGGTAATAGTGCCTTTGTAAGGCATCCGGGGGTGGTCTCCGCGCTGACCTGGGCTCCCAGTGGAGAGCTGGTGGTCAGTGGAGGCAGTGACGGGAGACTGCGCTGGTGGGACATGCAGAGCGGAGAATGCATGCGGGTGCGAGAGGCGCATCAAGGGACGGTGCAGGCGCTCAAGCTGAGTCCCGATGGAGGCAGGTTGGCCAGTTGCGGGGAGGATGGGGCCATCACCATCTGGGACCTGGAGCGTGGCGAGCATTTGCGTACGCTGCGACGCGACCGACCCTATGAGCGGCTGAATATCACGGGGATCCAGGGCTTGACGGAGGCGCAGAAGGCCACGCTGCATGCGTTGGGGGCAGTTGAGGACGCTCCTATGAACAGCACCTAGCACGCTCCCCAGGCCTGGCCGCTGCGGCTTGCTGGCCCCATGGGCCCACGAATTGCGCAACGAGATTGTCGAAGAGCTAAACCTGATCTGAGGAGCGAAAGTCGCTCAGAACCGGACGCCGCGCCCATGAGAGAGGGCAGAAACAGCGGGATGGAGAGCAAACAAGGCAGAAGATAGGAAGAATTGAGGAACAGCCAGGAAAAAAGGCGCACGCGTCTCCACTGGGACAAGCAAGCTTGTCCGAGAAGAAGGAACCCAACGGCTGTCAAGACCGTGTTAAGCTGTCGCCAAACATCCCGCCAGAGCAGCGGCACGGGACCAACCCGGAGCGGATGCAGCAGGACACTGATGCGACGCGGCTTCGTGGTTGCTTCCCCGTGCCACTGGCACTGCGGACGCTTTGGGCAGCCGCGACAATCGAGGATCCTGGCGCTGTAGAGCACGCGCAGACTGCCATCGGCTTCGCGGCGTCGCTCGGTTGGGCGCAACGTCTTGCCCGCCGGACAGGACAGCACCCCGTCGGGCTGGAGAGCGAAGTCCTGCCCCGAGAACCGATCGGCTTTCCAGGGCAAGGCGACCGAAGGCTTCTCATAGCCCTGTACAGGCGCCTGCTCGGCTGTGGCCTCTTTGAGGGGAGGAGCAAACTCAGTCGTGCGCAGCGGAGTCGGCTCAAGCAGATGCCCCAGTTCCAGGCGCAGGTACCAGACCCATTGCGAGACAATCTGCCACGCTTCTTGTCCAGCGGGGGCATGAGAACACCAGCGGTCGGGGTCTTGCTCCTGGTCTTCATCAGCAAGCACCGGTTCAAAGGCGCCACGATGCAGGTAGAGGGCCACCACATCGGAGGCGGTGAAGGCGTCTTGCGGGAGAGCAGTGAAAAAGAGTTCGTAGACCACACCCTTGCGGGTGAGGCCCACGCGGCTCTTGTGAGCGTTGGCCGGATGGGTCGCCACCACCACGCGGCACCGCTGCCCATTCGGTCCCACCGCCACGTCTGGGCAGTCGTAGAGCGTGCGTACCAGCTCACTTTCCGGGCGGCTGAACTGCTGATCGGCAGGCAGGTGCAGGCGGCTCTGGACCTCTGGCCGATCCAACACGCTGTAATCTTTGCCACGCATGACGAACGAGAAGCCTGCCAGATCGGTGAGGACGGCCCCTGTTCCATATTGGCCATCTAGCCGCAGCAGGGCGCTGCTCGGCGAAAGATGGTATGCCTCTAGATAGCCCCTGACGGCAGTCAGCGCCCGGCGCAGTTCCTCCCGGTAGCGTCCATTGCCGCTGTTGCCAAAACTGCCGAGCCACTGGTAACTATGGGCCTGGGAGACGACGGTGCGCGTACGGACGACCTCCCCGCGCTTGCGCCCCGTGTAGCCAGGAGCACAAACCTGAGTCAAGCGACGCTGTGGTGTAGGCAATTCCTCTGTCTTTGGCAAGGCTCGTTGCCGAGCGGCTTGCCGCGTCCCATCGATGTCAAAGACCACATGTTCGTTGCCTTTTCGATCGACAAGCTGGCCGGTGTGTCGCTCTTTGTCCAGTGGGCGCGCCAGCAGATCGGCGAGAAAGAGCGTGCGCAAGGCTTCGGTAGCAGTAGGGGTCAAGCTCGCCAGAAAGCGTGAGAGCGCCGAGCGAGAAGGCAGGTTCTCTCGCTCGAACAAGGCCATGAAGGGCTGCGCAAGAGGCAAGAGCTGCTCATAGAACGCCTCAAGCGTGCGCTCGCCGCTGATGGCATAACCGAAGAGGACGGCCAGAAAATCGATGACCTCGTAGTGCCCGAAACGGCGGGCCAAGTGCACCTGCGCACTGATGGCAGAAAGGACGCCTTGTTTGCGCAGATAGGGGATGAGCAGCGCGACCTCCCCGAACCAGGAGGGTGTCGCGGGGACAGACTCCGAAGACATCTGGATGCTCACCGAAGAATCAGCGATACTGTTCATATCTACCTCCTTGTTGGGAACAGTTTTGTTCTTCCTCATCAAGGAGGCATATTTTTACGCTGGTCCGCTACTGGTTACATCTCGTTGCGCAATTCGTGGGCAGCTCTATCAGGGATTGAATTAATTGGATAAAGAAATTGACCCGATATTGTAGCTCGTTCATAGCGCCGACGCGGAAGAAAAGCCAGATCAGTTTGAACATCGAATGTTTCCTCAACAAAAACTCAGTTACCAACCGACGAGAAATGACGAATACCGAAACGCCATACCACGCGCACGAGTAGGAAGCTCGCGACGATCCAGGACACTTGTATACCCAGTCCCAGGAAGAGTTGCTGCGCGGAAAGCTGACCGATAAGAGCCTCAATAGGGAAGCCGAACGTCCACTTGAAAGGCAAAAAGCTTGCAATGCCCTGCACCCAGGGCGGCATGAGGGATAACGGCACTAGACGGCCGGAGAGCAGCAGTTCGAGTGCAAAGTAGAGCCCGTAGATGGCGCTCACACGTGTTGTCCAGAATGTCACCATCCCCAGCAACCATAGCAGCATCGAGCGGATGAGATAGGCTCCCCAGATGGCAAAGAAAAAGACGATAACTCCAAGAGGAGTAGTATTGAACGTGGGATGGAAGAGCAATGTCAAAAGAGCAGCAATCGGCAGCCACATGACAATCACCACAATCTTTGAACCTGCGAAAAAGGCCAGGTCGTAGTGAATGGGGTGCACTGGGCGCAGGAGCATTGCTGAAAGTTCCCCGCGCTGTATACGCCACTCCCAGCCGTAAGG
>VBHS01000132.1 GCA_005881295.1 Chloroflexota bacterium | reverse complement strand
GCATCCAGATCTAAAGCCAGACGATATGCCTGACCTTTTTCACGTCCGTCGTCGCCTGCATACGTCAGCATCCCCACTTGAAGCCTCGGGACAGGTTGGAGTTCCTCGTAAGACGAGGGAAAGCGGTCATGTTGGAAAAAGTAGTTGCACGCTTGCTCGACCACATTTTGGAACGTGACAAAGCTCGTTTCATCCTCGTCCAGGCTCTTTTGCAAGGTGGTAATGGCCTCCTTGATGGCAGGACGGTTCTTGCCCACCGGTCGCTTCTCGGTTTTGGGACGAATAAGGCCCTCCGAGAGAATGGGCAGCACCAGCTCAAACGCCTTTTTCCGTTCGGCTTGTTGGCGCAGCACTCTGCCGACCACTTCGCTTTCGCATCTCCACTGACGATCACCGTGCGGCAATGGGCTTGCGATGGACTTCCCGACCTGCTTCCAGGCAGGGGATGCGCGCTCGCTTCCAAATTCATCCAGAGAAGGCCAGAGCATAGTCAGCGCAGTATTGACGACGACTTTACTTGCATCGAGGAGACGAAGCGCATCGGCCTGCGCTTCATCGGGCAAGCGCACATCGTAGGTTAAGGGCTGGTGAGTACGGCTTGTGCGCATCGGCCTTCCTTTCACGAACATCTGTCCTCATGAACGGGAGTATAGCAGGAAAAGCAGCTGCAAGCAAGTGGTTGTGCCTGTGTGAGACGCCTACAGATAGTTGGGGATAACATAGGATAGTTAGAGCTTTTTGGCTACTGTTACAACCCTCACTGACTTTAAAAGGTGAGACTTAGCTTACCAGGCGTAGGCCTTGGGAGCAGCGCCTCCCTGGGCCTGGCAGGCGGCAACACCTCTTTACATCGCAAAACGGCACTTTAAATTTCCCTTAAAGGGTATTTACTATATACAAAGTTTTGTCAATAACTTTAATTTATTTGTTGAGTTTCCTCGAGGATCAGGTAGCATTTTTGATTGAGAGATGTTAAGATATATCTAATCAATGGTGCTAATTAAAAAAAGAGCTCAGCTATACTGATCTGGAAAGGATCGGCTTCATGGATACTTTGAGGAGGGAAAGCTATGAAACGATTTGGACAGGTCATCGGCCTTAAACCAGGGGCCATCGAGGAGTATGAGCGATTGCACGCGGCTGTCTGGCCTGAAGTCCTGGCGACCATCCATGCCTGCAATATCCGCAACTACTCCATCTTTCGTCATGAGCATCTCCTCTTTGCATACTTCGAGTACGTTGGTGAGGACTTCGCATCCGATATGGCGAAGATGGCCAATGACCCCAAGACCCGCGAGTGGTGGACCTACACCGATCCGTTGCAGGAACCGCTCGTGACCCGTGCCCCTGGTGAGTGGTGGGCGATCATGGCAGAAGTCTTTCATACGGATTAACCTTGAACTACAGGCTACCAGCGAAATGCAAACTGAAGCAGGCACGCTCACGCTCGAGTTGCCTATTCAGCGGCCTGACGTGCTGGTACCGGTCATTGAGTTGTTCTTAAAATGAGAGGAGAGAGGTAGTATGACAGAATCGGTATCGCTTGCACGTCGTCCCCTGGGAAAGACGGGATTGGCTGTTACCCCGCTGTGCATCGGCTGTGCACCGCTCGGTGATATGCCGGAAACGTTTGATTATGGGGTATCAGAAGAGCAGGCGCTGGCAACTATTCGCGCCATTTTCGCAAGTCCCATCAACTTCATCGACACAGCCGCGTCGTATGGAGACGGTGAGAGTGAACGCCGCCTGGGGATCGTGTTGCGTGAACTGGGTGGTCTGCCGTCAAGATTTGTGCTTGCCAGTAAAGCAGATCGCGATCTCCATACGGGTGATTTCAGCGGTGAGCAGATGCGACGCAGTGTCGAGCGCAGCCTGCGGTTGCTCGGCTTGAACCAATTGCAACTGCTCTATCTCCACGACCCGGAACATACGACGTTTGAGCAAGCTATGTCTGCTGGAGGACCTGTCGAGATCCTCCAGCGCTGCCAGCAAGAGGGTTTGATCGCTCATCTCGGCGTGGCCGGTGGGCCTATTGATCTCATGAGACGGTTTGTTGAAACAGGGATATTCGAAGCAGCCATCTCGCATAACCGGTATACCCTGCTCAATACCGAAGCTGACGCGTTCTGGGATGTGTGTCTCAATTATGGGGTGGCCGCCGTGAATGCCGCGCCCTACGGCAGTGGTATCCTGGCGAAGGGACCAGGTGCCTATCCTCGCTATATGTATCAGGATGCCCCGCAATCAATGCTGACGCGCGCCCGGCAAATGGAAGCCATCTGTAAGCGTTATGGGGTACCACTAGGGGCAGCAGCGCTGCAATTTTCCCTGCGAGACCGGCGCATCACTTCGACGATCGTGGGCATCAGCCGTCCTGAAAGGCTCACCGAGACAATCGTACTTGCTGAGTACCCCATTCCTGCCGAACTGTGGGGAGAACTTGAGGCTATCTAAAGACAGCAGAAGGTTGTGAGAAACGGAGGTGGCGTTCCGATACGCTGAGGAGAAGCTATGGTTACATTTCCCATTATCGATGCGCACGTCCACCTGTGGAACCCGGCACGATTTCGTATGCCGTGGCTTGAAGAAGTACCTGCCATCAAGCGCCCTTATGAACTGGATCAATACCTGGCGCAAACAGCAGGGCTGCCAATAGAGGGAATCATCTACATAGAGGTCGACGTTCCTGCAGAGGATGCATTGCGTGAGGCCCAGTGGATCGTGGATTGTGCGCAACATGACGCACGTATCCAGGGAATTGTCGCGGCAGCAGCCATTGAGGAGCGTGAGCGGCTCCGCCCGTACCTTGAGTCCCTGGTTGCGCTAGACCCCCGTATTAAGGGCGTACGCCGCAATCTCCAGGGTGAGACTGCTCCAGGGTTCTGCCTGCAACCGGCGTTCGTCGAGGGGGTACAGATGTTGCCGGAATATGATCTCTCCTTTGATCTCTGCCTCACCCATACCCAAATGCCCGATGTCATTCAATTAGTACGCCTGTGCCCGGAGACGCGTTTTATCCTGGATCACCTGGGGAAACCAGACATACGCGACCATATGCTTGATCCCTGGCGCGATCATATACGGGAGCTAGCATCATGCCCCAATGTCATGTGCAAGCTCAGTGGCATGGTCACGGAAGCTGACCACCAGCAATGGGTACCGGAGGACCTGGCCCCTTATATTGCACACATCCTCGATACGTTCGGAGAAGACCGCGTGCTATTTGGCAGCGATTGGCCAGTGATGCTGCTTGCGACATCATATCCCCGCTGGGTGCAAGTTCTCGATGACCTGACTGCGCACCTGACACCCGCGGCGAAACGGAAGCTCTGGTCAGAGAATGCCCGCCGGTGGTATCGACTACGTTTCCAATAGGATGTTCTCTTTATTGCTTCAGGTTGCATAGCGGATGTTCTTTCAGCGATAATCAGCGTAGTGCATTGCTAAGAAAATATTAACATATAAGGAGATACCCATGGATCTACGCGGACGTGTTGCGCTGATCACGGGGGCTAGCGGCGGCATTGGCTATGCGACCGCGCTGCGTATGGCAGAGGTTGGAGCTGATATCGCGCTTGGCTATGCACACAAGGAACAGGCGGCTCATGTGCTTGCCGATCACATCCGCCAGATGGGACGGCGCGCACTTCCCAAGCGTGCTGACCTGAACAAGCCAGCCCAGGTGCAGGCGCTGGTCGATGTGACGGAGGCGCAGCTCGGCCCCATCGATATATTGATCAGCAATGCTGGCATGGGGAATCGCAAGCGGCTGGAAGAGCTGACGCTGGAAGAGTGGGATCAAACCATGCAGGTCAATTTGCGTGCTGCTTTTGTGCTGGCGCAACGGATCACACCCGGGATGCGGGAACGTCACTGGGGGCGCGTCATCTTCGTCTCCTCGGTTGCGGCGTTCACAGGTGGCATTGTAGGACCTCACTACGCCGCCTCAAAAGCCGGGTTGCTTGGACTGATGCATTCCCTGGCTTCCTCGCTTGCTCCACACGGAGTGACGGTCAATGCCGTGGCTCCCGCCTTGATTGCCGAGACCGGTATGCTGCCAGGCGGACCGGGGGCTGAAAGTGAGCTGGTGACACGGATTCCCGTTGGCAGGTTGGGCAAGCCGGAAGACGTGGTCGAGGCTATTCTGATGCTCGTGGTCAACTCCTATATGACCAATCAAACCATCCTGATTGATGGGGGCATGTATCCTCACTAGCAACTTGCTCACCTGGCAAGCACGTGCTCCGCTGTCGTAGCGCGACCCTCTGCCCATGCAGAGATAAAGGCCTCCTCCCCGAGATGGTCGCGGACGACAGCCACCGCGTGCTCGTAGTCAGCTCGTTCAATAGGCTGCAGAGGTGCACCGATAGCTTCGCGCAGCGCTTCAGCAGTTCCCCAAAGACGCGCTGCCCAGGCGGGTTCTCCCTGTCCTGCTACCACACTTGCCATTCCTTCCAGGCCGGAGGCGATCAACTCCTTGTCGCCGATGTCTTTCGCTATGGCCAGGCTTTCTTCGTAGAGGGAACGGGCAAAGGCATGGTCACCCCGCGTTGCCTCCACTCTTCCTAAGAGGGAAAGCGCTTCTGCCATGCCCTCTCGATGCTCCATCTCGCGGTAGAGGACCAGGCTCTCCTCTACACGTGTACGTGCAGTGGCTACGTCTCCCTGTTTGAGCGCTACCCATCCCAGCAGAAGAGACGCGACGGCCATCCCTTCCTTGTCGCCTACTTCCCGGTCGAGCGAGAGTCCTTCTTCGAGCAACGGGTAAATCATGGCCTGGTTGCCCTGGGAAACAAATAGCGTGCCTGCCAACTGCGTCAGCGAGGCGGCTATCCCCCTCTTGTTGCCTAACTCTCTGAAAAGTGTCAGACTCTCCTCAAACAGGGTGCACGCCCTGGTGTAATCACCCTGCTTATTGTTGAGCAACCCCAGGGTGAAGAGCGACCAGGCGACACGATCCCGGTCATCCACCTCTTTAAAGAGGGCGAGATCCTCCTCCATCAGGACACGCGCTGCTCTAAAATCGCCTCGTCTCCAGGCAGCCATGCCAAGTCGATCGAGGGAGAGCGCGATACCTCTTCTGTCTCCAAGTTCCCGGAACAATGCCAGGCTCTCCTGCGCCAGCACCTCTCCCTGGTCATAGTGGCTTTGAATGAAGGCGAGTCGTGCGGCGGCAAGCAGAGCTTTCGCCCGCAGGTCCGTTGCGACTCCTGAGCTTCCCGCCAGTGCCCGCTCCAGGAATGCCAGTCCTTCAATGCGGTGACCACGCACCACCCAGAAGCGCTCCAGCGCGATGCCAAGGCGTAAGGCCGTTTCAGCTCTCCCACCTTCTAAAGCCCATTGCAATGCTGCTCGCAAGTTATCATGCTCCCGCTCCAAGCGATCTAGCCACATAACGAGCAGTGGCCCTTTCAGCGCCGGCTCCGCCTCCTCCGCCAGTGACAAAAAGTAGCCAGTATGCGCCTGCCGGGCGTCTTCTCCTTCTCCGCTGGCGGTAAGCGCCTCCAACCCGTACTCACGGATCGTTTCCAGCATGAGGAGACGTGGTTCTTCATCCCCTTCCCCCGTTTGCTCCAGCCGTTGTAGTAAACTCTTGTCGATGAGCGAGGCTATGCCGTCCAACGCCAGTCCCACTCCGTCGTCAGACCCGGTACAGACGGCTTCCGCTGCTTGCAGTGTGCAGCCGCCAACAAAGACGGAGAGCCACCGGAAGAGTCGCTGCTCCCAGGCATTAAGCAGGTGATAGCTCCACTCGATGGTGTTGCGCAGGGTCTGGTGCCGTGTTGGCACATCCCGCGCCCCGCCTGTCAATATGGCCAATCGCCGGCCCAGACGGGCGAGTAGGACCTGTGGAGATAGCAGTTTCATACGCGCCGCCGCCAGCTCAATTGCCAATGGAAGTCCGTCCAGGCGAATACAGATCTCCGCCACTGCTCTGGCATTGCTCGTGGTCAACTGAAACTCGGGCTTGACCGCCTGTGCCCGCTGGAGAAAAAGTGCCACTGAAGGAGAAAGCGCGAGTGCTGCATGGTCGGGAAGGTGCGCGAGATCGGGCAATTCCAGCGGTGGCACCGCAAACTCGTGCTCGGCGCGCACATGCAATACTTCCCGGCTCGTCACGAGCATCTTGAGCTGTGGGCAGGACGTGAGCAAATCTGCCACCTGCGAAGCTGCCCCAACCACCTGCTCGAAATTGTCCAGCAGCAGTAGCACCTGCTGCTGTTGTAACACCTCAGCAAGGCGCGTTGAAAGAAGCTGTCCTACGCCATCCCGAATACCGAGTGCCTGGGCGATGGTAGGCATGACCAGCACAGGATCGTTGATGGGAGCGAGCGATACAAAAAAAACTCCATCGACGAACACGTCACGCAGTTCTGAGGCGACCTGTAGACCCAGACGGGTTTTGCCGGTGCCACCAGGGCCTGTTAAAGTCACGAGGCGCACATCCTCGCGGCGCAAGAGTTGCCCAATGGTCGCTACCTCGGATTTCCGTCCAATGAGCGGGGTCGGCTGCACAGGGAGTGTGCTGGAGCGACGATCAAGGGTCTTGAGTGGTGGAAAATCGGCGGGAAGACCCGCGATCACCGCCTGGGAGAGAGCGATAGGCCGCTCCACATCCTTGAGATGGTATTCCCCTAGATCACGCAGGCTCACGCCTGCTGGTAAATCCTGCTCCACCAGGTCGCGCGTGGTCCGGGAGAGAAGCACCTGACCTCCATGACCTGCGCTCATAATACGGGCTGCGTAGTGTACGTCCAGACCCACGTATCCCTCGGCCACGCGTGAGGGCTCACCGGTGTGCAGCCCCATACGTATACGCACCATAGCGGCGTCCGGCCAAGAATGGAGAGCGAGTTTACGTTGCGCGGCTACCGCCGCTGAGAGGGCATCACTGGCGCGAGCAAAGGCGGTAAAAATTGCATCCCCCTGCGTATCGACCTCGTGGCCGTGATACGTATGGAAAGCGGCGCGCAGCAGGTCGCGACACTCCGTCAACAGTTCGGCGTAACGAGCGCCGAGCTGCTGGAGCAGGTGAGTGGATCCCTCGATATCTGTAAAGAGCAACGTGATTGTTCCTGTTGGTAAATCACGCATGCAGAACCTCCTGGCGCCTCTCAAAGTACGTATCGCTCCGGCTCATCGTTCAGAAAAATCATCCGGACAGCTGTTCTATATTATACCGTATTCCTGCGCTGATCTCATCATCAGGAAACCCTTCAATTTGATACTGTCAAATGTCCGAAAAAGTGGTTCTCACTCTCATCTTCGGTGCTATGGACTGATAGAGAGAGATGATAGATGTTTTCGGTAATTACTCTATACAGTCGTGGAAAATATCTGCTATGATAAAAGTATCAAAACGACCGGAAAACCTTCAGACGGTAAAGCGGAAATCCGATGTAGCCACATCCCTTCGTATGTCTGTGTGCAACCCATATAGTATGAGTGGAGTAAAAAAAGGAGACAACGAGTATGCCAGATCAGGAAGGCAACATCTACCGGGTAACTGAATTAGTGGGCACCTCAAGAACTGGATTCGATGATGCTGTGAGACGGGCCATAGAACGTGCGCAGAAGACGCTTCGCCATGTACAGTGGTTCGAGGTGAAAGAGCAGCGGGGTCGTATCCTGGCCGACGGCATCGAGTACCAGGTAAGCGTCGAAATCGGTTTCACCCTCGAGAGTTGAGGTCAAACCTCAATAACATCGGGTCATTAGCGAATACAAAAACCTGGCACCCGGGCGGGTGCCAGGCATTACTATCGAATTCCTCTCACGTACAGCCTGCATGTGAAGGCCCTATCTTACAGAGTTTGGATAGACATAGCAGCCGTACTTTTCTTCCTGCCGTCCATATTGTATTCTATTACTTACAGAGAAAAAGCAGT
>VBHS01000131.1 GCA_005881295.1 Chloroflexota bacterium | reverse complement strand
TGTCTTCAATGCTATGGACCCCAAAGAAGGAGCTACACCTGGCACCGTCTATTTCGCTCTCTCGTGTACGCTCCTCTTAGCCTTCTTCCACCAGGGCTGGGAACAAGGGTTCCCTCGGGGATTAGAGTATTATGCCATGGCTGGCATCATGGCTATGACCTGGGGTGACGCCTTCTCCGCCATCATCGGCAGGCGTTTTGGCAAGCACAGCTATACCCTTTTCGGCAGCAAACGAACCATTGAAGGCTCACTCGCAGGTTTCATCTTCACCCTCGTCTCTGTCGCTATCACGCTCTACATCCTCTCGCCACTGAGCATATCATTGGTAATGATAGGAGCGCTGGTAGCGGCCATCGTGGGAACCCTTCTGGAAGCCATCTCGCCTCTAGGTACTGATAATCTGACGGTACCCATCGGTGTGGCCCTGGTATTATTCTTCTTGGGGTTGTAGCAATTCTGAGTTCAGACAATGAGAAAGGTGATATTTCCACTTTATGCATAACGACATCACCGATATCCCCGGCATTCGCGTAGGCCACGACACCAACCTTGAAGCTGGCACTGGCTGCACCGTCATTCTCTGCGACACACCAGCAGTTGGTGGCGTCGATGTGCGCGGCGGCGCCCCTGCCACTCGCGAAACAGATCTACTGCACCCATTACACATGGTAGAAGAGGTCCACGCCATTATCCTGACCGGCGGCAGCGCCTTTGGACTCGATGCCGCTGGTGGTGTCATGCGCTATCTTGAAGAACACAGTATTGGCATCGACGTCGGCGTTGCAAAAGTACCTATCGTGCCTGCAGCCGCTATTCTCGACCTCGGTTTTGGCTCTGCCAGCGTTCGCCCCGATGCCGCCTCCGGATACCGCGCTTGTGAACAAGCCACCGCTGAAGCCATACCTCAGGGCAACATAGGTGCAGGAACCGGAGCTACCGTCGGAAAGCTCCTCGGCCCCGGCTTCATGATGAAAGGTGGGCTTGGCTCGGCCAGCACGCGTATGGACGACGGCACTCTCGTTGGCGCCATCGTCGTGGTCAACGCGCTCGGCGATGTGATCGATCCACAAACTCAGCAGGTCATTGCTGGCGCACGAAACCCCCTGGGTGGCTTCATCGCTTCCAACCCCTTCGACAACACAACCATCGCGGTCATTGCCACAAGCGCAAATCTCCCCAAGGACGCCACCAATAAGGTCGCGCAAATGGCACACGACGGCATAGCACAGGTCATTCGGCCTGCGCACACCATGTTTGATGGCGATACTGTCTTCGCGCTTGCTCTGGGAACAGCATCACAGCCAAAAGAGGCTGCAACAACTGCATCACAGGTGAGTATGATAGGTGCAACGGCAGCTGCCACCTTAGCCAGGGCCATCCTCAACGCCGTGCGTAACGCCACCGCATTACATGGCGTGCCAGCGGCACAAACCTAGACTACACCTGGGCGCAAAACTCACTCCCAGGCTGTTCTCATTCTCACCACCGTAGCCATACCTGGCGCTCGAAGGGAAAAATGTTCGCACACGCTTATTCAGGGCTGCAACATCACAAACAGTACAACGCCTCCACTAATGAGCATCAGTACTAAACATACTAAAACGATCAGCAAAAAGGCATAGCTGCGAGGAACACCCGATGTGTTAGGAGGTAATTTCTCGGTTGGTCGTCGCTCATACAAGGAAGGTAATTCACGTTTTGCCGTTAAGGTCTTTAAACCACCCGTAGCCAGATCCCATGTGTGAGTTGCAAAATCTATAGTGCGTTCATAATCCATATCCCATGAGGGCCCAACATTTGACAGATCCGGAGATGGTGTTGTGGGTTGAATAGGAGTTAGAGGAGGAGTAGGAGTCATCGAGTGGGTAGGGGCAGGAGTAGGGAAAGTTGCTTCTGGATGATAAAATGGGTACCTCGAAGAATGGGCATCAGATGTTGGCAATGTCACAGCTTTTCTCCGCTAGGGGATCATTTAGACCAACCGCATCTCAAAGAAACAGTATACAGTGCACGCGCTACAGGCTCTCAACTTTATTACTCTCTATTGTAGTCAACGAACGGAAAGAATCAAGGTAACGGGGACTATTGTGGGATGTACTCAACTGTGGATATACCCAAAAAAGAAAGTTGGTGCCCGACCCTGGACTAACCCTGCTTCAACAAATCCAAAAAAGCCTTGAGCATGCGCGCCGTCGCCCCCCATATTCGATACGGCCCGAAATCATAAAAATATATCGTGCGCGTCTGCCCTTCACGAGTCCACTCCTCAGTATGATAAATAGACTCGTCAGTGAGACGCTTGAGCGGAGCGAGAATAATTTCGGTGACCTCGCTCGCTTGCAACTGCACCATCCCTATTCCATTATGTAAAAATGCCACCACCGGAATAATCAGGTAATTGCTCACCACGGTAAACACCGGTTCAAGCACACCTAATACCTCCACCCCTGACGGATCTAACCCGATTTCTTCCTCCGCCTCCCGCAGGGCTGCCATTACCAGGGAGCTATCTGCCGGCTCCACTCCACCACCTGGAAAAGCAATCTCGCCACTATGTGAACGTAGTGTGGAGGCCCGGCGAATAAAAATGAGGGTCGGTTCACCTTCTCGCTCGAAAAAACCTATCAAAACTGCCGCTTTCCGGGCGAGAGGATGCAGCCCCTCGCTCGTATCCGAAAGCAGTTCAGCACGCTCAACCGGCTCTAAGCGGCGCCGCAGCACGGCTACAACATCATGTATATCGTCTACATTCATAGGTTTATTTTAGCACAATCCATAGCCGGACCCATGCAGCATTTTCTCAAAAAGTAGCAACTAACATTAAACAAGTTACTGCATCACTATGATACACGATGAAACAGAAAAACAGAACAGGATTTTACAAAAACCATGCGATGCCTTGCATTCGAGAACACCTTTTGGTATAATTAGACTATCGAGTAGGGGTATGCAAATTTTTAGGCTCTCATTGTGTTCGTACATAGGTTTCTTTGTCTGCGAGCACGTTTCGTATGACCGTCCCGTAGAGCAACAATAGTGACTCAGAAATACATTACTTATCTGAGATACAAAAAGACCGAAACGATCACCGCCTAAGCATCCTCTCCCCGATAAGCCAATGTCCATGACTATACTCCCCAGGGTCTCGGCGTGAAATCCAATCGTCGTTATCTTCCTACAAGCAAGATTTCGGTCTGAAACAACGCAGAACTTTGGCACACGACCACAAGGACCGGTAAGTGTAGGACTGGACAGGCAATAACCGTGGATCGAAGGGGGTATTTTACCCATGCAAGCACAACAGCACGGCGACCTTTCGACTATGCCAGCGGCAAATCACGAGAGCGGGCGGGTACAGACGATGTTTGAAGAAAACGACCAAGAAGGTCAAAACAACACCAGCAACAACAACCCAGAAGAGATGGAAGATTTCAATGAAATGGCTGATTTGCTCGAGAAATCAGCCAGTCCCATCAATATCAAACGCGGCGATGTGGTCGAGGGCGTAATCGTGCGTATTGACCAGGACGAAATTCTGGTCGATATTGGCCTCAAATCTGAGGGCGTCCTCTCGACAAAAGAACTTCCAGCCACCGGCTATGGTTCTTTTAATGAGCTTCACATGAATGACAAAGTCCTGGTCTACGTCATCCAACCAGAAACGCAGGATGGTCACGCCCTTCTCTCACTGAAACGGGCAAACGCTGAGCGTCAGTGGCGTATTGCCGAGGAGCAGTATAAGAACGGCGAACTCCTCAAAGCCAGAGTGATCGACTATAACAAAGGCGGCCTGATCGTTGACGTCGCCGGCATTCGTGGCTTCGTGCCCATCTCGCAGATTCTCAACCTCAAGCGCGAAGAAGTCGCTTCCGGTGGAGAAAACCTGGAAACCGCCGCCAAACTCCAGAGCATGAAAGACAAAGAGCTCCAGCTCAAAATTATCGAGATCAATCGGGCGCGCAATCGCCTGATCCTCTCAGAGCGCCTCGCTGTCCAGGAATGGCGCCAGCGCCGTCGCGAAGAACTGCTCGATGAGCTCAAACCAGGCGAAGTCCGCAAGGGTATCGTCAGTAACCTCGCCAACTTTGGGGCCTTTGTCGACCTGGGAGGCGCCGACGGACTGGTTCATATCAGCCAGCTCGCCTGGAGCCGCGTCAATCATCCCAGTGAAGTGCTCCATGTCGGGCAAGAGGTCGAAGTCCAGGTCCTCAGCGTCGACAAAGAGAAAAAGAAAATCGCACTCTCGATCAAGCGTGCGGAAGTGGACCCCTGGACAACGGTCGAGCAGCGGTATTCCCCTGGTCAGGTCGTCACAGGCGTGATTACCAAGATCGCACCCTTCGGGGCCTTTGCTCGCATCGAGGATGGCATCGAAGGACTGATCCATCTCTCGGAGCTGACGCCCGGGATGGATCCCAAACAGGTCCTCCATGAAGGGGTGCCGCTTCAACTGCGCATCCTCCGCATTGATGCGGAACGCAGGCGCTTAGGTCTCAGTCTCCGCCAGGCGGAGGAGCCAGACGCTGAAGTGTCCGCCGAACTCTCACCAGTTGGGCAGGAATCAGATACGAAAGAGACAACAGCTGCCGCGCCTTCAACCCCTTCACTTGAAGAGCTGGCCGCGCATCCCGAATCTGCCACTCCATCCCTGGAGGCGACAGGGACTCAGCGGCGAAATGAAGGCAAAGGCGAGCGCCGTGATCGGGGGAATGAGAATCCGCTCCTCAGTGGTCTGGCTGGTGGTGACGCTGGAGAAACGACTGCTATGGCTGAAGCCTTCCGTGCCGCAGCACGTCAGCGCACAAAAGAAGAAACAGAGTCAGCGACAACTGAAGAACAGTCCTCGTAATTACTCTATACTGAACTGGAACTGAATGAAAAATGCTGGAAAGATTGCCGGTTTACCGGCAATCCTTTCAGCATTTTCAGTTCAATTTTCTCCTTGACGCATTCCAATGTGTGAGGTATGATGATAACAAGCAAACGGATACACCCGCTCAGAAGAGAAAACTTCAATCACCCACTGTCTCTAAAAAGAGTAACAGAATAAACGGAGGCAACTGAAGAGAAAACATTCTTAGCTAAGCTTACCGAACGATTTGCACATGAAAAATTGATCGCTTGACCTCCTTTCTGTATATGCACTTGTGTATGACAGCGAGGAGGTCGATTGTTTCTCGGTAAGGAGTCGCGAGTGAGCGGGTGAGCAAGTAAGCAAGTGAGCGCGTTTTATCAAACGGGAGGCAACTGTTGTATTCCTTGACGCTAAATTTTGTGTGTTGTATGATGGACTACATAGTTTACCTGAGCGACACAGAGGGACCGGTTCCACCCTCTGCCACTGAAAGGGGGGTGACAAACAGGTGAATGATAGAGATAGGTTTGACAAGTTTACTGAGCGGGCACGCAAAGTTTTAAGCCTCGCCCAGGAGGAAGCCCAACGCTTCCAACACAACTATATCGGCACAGAGCATCTCCTTCTCGGTCTCGTACGTGAAGGCGAAGGCGTTGCCGCCAAAGTATTAAGTAATTTAGGCGTCGAACTGAACAAGGTTCGCAGCGCCGTGGAATTTATAATTGGCCGTGGAGACCGCATCGTCCTCGGTGAAATAGGTCTTACTCCGCGCGCCAAAAAAGTGATTGAGCTTGCAGTTGATGAAGCTCGTCGCTTGAATCATCATTATATTGGCACAGAACATCTTTTGTTGGGGTTAGTACGCGAAGGCGAAGGTATCGCGGCTGGCGTGCTCGAAAGCCTGGGAGTTAACCTGGAGAAGGTTCGCACACAAACCATTCAGGTGCTCAGTCAATCGGGCGCACCGCATGAGCGTGATGCCAAGCACTCGAAGACCCCCACCATTGACCAGATGGGTATCGACCTTACAGCCGCCGCTCGCGCTGGCACGCTCGATCCCGTCATTGGACGCCATCAAGAAATTGAGCGCGTTATCCAGATACTTTCTCGACGCAATAAGAACAATCCTGCTCTTATTGGTGAACCCGGCGTCGGCAAAACTGCCATCGTCGAAGGATTGGCTCAACGCCTTATCGCGGGAGAAGTACCTGAAACACTGGCGAACAAACGCCTGCTCACCCTTGACGTGGGATCATTGGTAGCTGGAACCAAATACCGTGGTGAGTTTGAAGAACGTCTGAAAAAGATCATCGAAGAGATCCGCAGTAGCCGAGACTGTATTATCTTTATCGATGAAGTACATACGCTCGTCGGCGCAGGCGCGGCAGAGGGTGCAGTTGACGCTGCTAATATCCTCAAACCAGCCCTGTCTCGTGGTGAATTACAATGTATCGGCGCGACCACGCTTGATGAATATCGCAAGTATATCGAGCGCGACGCGGCTCTACAACGCCGCTTCCAGGAAGTCATCGTCCGCGAACCTTCAGTTGAGGAAACTATCGAGATTCTCAAAGGTATTCGTGAACGCTATGAATCCCACCACCGTCTGACGATTACTGACGAGGCTCTCAAGGCTGCCACCGATATGGCCAGTCGCTATATCACCGATCGCTTCATGCCCGACAAAGCGATAGACCTGATCGACGAAGCTGCAAGCCGTGTCCGTATGCAGAACTCGCTTGCTCCCCTTAACCTCAAAGAGGCAATGAAGGGACTCGAATCAGTGCTCCGTGAAAAGGAAGCTGCGATCCAACAGCAGGAGTATGAACTGGCAGCAGAACTTCGTGACCGCGAAGTCAAACTGCGCGATCGCATCTCCAAGCTGGAATCTGGCTGGCACCGCGAACGTGGCACTGATAAACCGAGCGTCGGTGAAGAGGAAATCGCCCAGATTGTCTCGATGTGGACGGGCATTCCCGTAATGCGTATCGCCCAGGAGGAGTCACAACGACTGCTCCAGATGGAGGATGCGCTGCACGCTCGTGTTATTGCCCAGAATGAAGCGATTGAGAAGATCGCTCGCGCGGTTCGGCGCGCCCGCGCTGGCCTGAAGGACCCCAAACGCCCCATCGGATCATTCATCTTCATGGGACCAACGGGCGTCGGTAAGACCGAGCTTGCCAAAACGCTTGCGGAATTCATGTTCGGTAGCGAAGACGCACTGATCAAAATTGACATGTCAGAATTTATGGAACGCCACGCGGCTGCCCGCCTCGTTGGCGCACCTCCAGGATATGTTGGTTATGAAGAGGGTGGTCAGCTCACCGAGGCGGTACGCCGTAAATCCTATAGCGTGATCCTGCTCGACGAAATCGAAAAGGCTCACCCGGATGTCTTCAACATGCTGCTTCAAATCCTTGAAGATGGCAAGTTGACTGATGCCAAGGGACGCACGGTCGATTTCCGCAACACGATCGTTATCATGACATCGAATGTTGGTGCGGCCCTCCTGAACAAAGAAGCCAATATTGGTTTCAAACAGTCCAAAGACAAGGACAGAGCTCACCAGAACGAATATGAGAGCATGAAAAGCAAGGTGCTGGGCGAACTGAAGAATACCTTCAAGCCTGAGTTCCTGAACCGTATCGATGAGGTCATCGTCTTCCATTCACTGCGAATCGAAGAAATGTACTCCATCGTCGATCTCCTGCTTAATCGCGTCCGTGCACAACTGACCGAGCAGCAGATTGAACTGATCGTGCCTCAAAGTGCCAAAGACTTCTTGCTTGAAAAAGGTTTCGACGCTCAGTATGGTGCCCGTCCATTGCGCCGCACTATTCAGCGTATGGTCGAAGATCCCCTGGCAGAAGGCCTCTTACAGGGCAAGTTCCATCCAGGAGATCTGGTAGAGGCAAGTGTCGTTGATGACGACCTCGTTCTCCATGTACGCAACCGCATTGAGCAGTTGCCCGCACCTGCTACACCCGAAGCAGCACTTTCAGCTGGCGGTGGTGAAAATAGTGCCAGCGGTGAAACCGCATAAGCCTCGTAGGGATAAAATAAAGGGTAGAACAGATGAGGGGAGACAATGCAATATACCGCATTGTCTCCCCTCATCTGTTCTAGAATTGTATTTCTCATGGCAAAAACACGTACGAAATATATCTGCCAGCAATGTGGCGGTGAACAGAGCAAATGGGTGGGAAGATGCCCCGATTGTGGAGCATGGAACACGATGGAAGAAACAGTGGACCTTCCCCAGAGTCCAGCTCAACAACGCCGTCAAACACTGTTAGGTACATCAGCCATCGCCCAGGGTA
>VBHS01000130.1 GCA_005881295.1 Chloroflexota bacterium | reverse complement strand
AAAGACGGTGTGAGCATTGATGCGCTCGAACAACAGTCCTCCTATCGGATCAACGAGCGAGTGCTGCATGGGTCTGAGGGTTCCTCCAGTGACAACGACCGTGAAACGGGGGATAGCTACTTCAAGCTCTAATGCGATATTGAGGGAATTAGTAAATACAACAATATCACGTAAATCATCCCGTATGATTAGCGAACGGGCAACCGCGGTGGTCGTGGTGCCAACATCGAGGATGATAGTTTCTCCCTGGGCAATGAGACTGGCCGCCAGCCGCCCTATAATAGACTTCTCGGCGGTGCGTGAGGTCTCCACCTCTTCAAAAGGTCGCTCCAGGTGAGGGAGGAGTTTCGGCATTGCCCCACCACGAATACGGCGAATCTGCCCAAGCTCCGCCAGGGCGTCGAGATCACCTCTTACCGTGACCTCAGATACATGGAACCTGGCGCTGAGATCGCTCACGCGTACGAAGTCCCGTGACTGTACGAAAGCAAGTATGTGCTCTCGTCTCATCTGCACGGGGATGTCCCCATCCCCTTTTGATACTTCCATGGAGCACCTCTCCCCTGCCAAGCATCCTTTTCTCAATTCATTACAAGCTGTGCTTCTATGTTTTAGTGTACATAAGCTTATGCAAACTTGTCAAGTGTTTCGAATTGTGTAGAGTTTTACTGTTTTGCAAAGGGGTGGTGGTAAACTAAGAAGTAAACGCAAAGGAAGAGGAAAGCGGGGCATCGGATGAGAAAGCAAGGGCAACCGTGATAAGAAATGAGTTGAAGAACCGCTCATATAGCCTGACACACCTGCACGGTATTGTCATAACTCGCCGAGGCGATATGTTTGCTATCGGGCGACCACGTCACTGAGGAGACAGCAAGAGCATGACCAGTGTAGGTGACAAGGGCATTCCCACTAGTGTTGGAATGCCACAACTTGACTGTACTATCAAAAGCACCCGAGACGATATGCCTTCCATCGGGTGACCACGCCACGGATTCTACAGAACCGATATGGCCGATGTAGGTGGCGAGGACTCCCTTTCGTGTGATTGCATCCCACACCTGCACTTTGTTGTCATAACCACCTGTGACGATCTGTTCGCCGTTGGGTGACCACGCCACGGACGATATCCCATATTTATTCCCATAAAGATGAACATTATAGGTGATGAGGGGAGATCCTCCGGTAGCGGCGTCCCACACCTGCAGCGTCTTGTCTGCGCTTGCCGAGGCGATTTGCTGGCCACCGGGTGACCACGCTACCGATTCCACAAAAGCAGTGTGGCCCCGGTAAGTGATGAGGGGAGACCCTCCGGTAGCGGCGTCCCATACTTGCACGGTATTGTCATAGCTCGCCGAGGCGATATGCCTACCGTCAGGTGACCACGCCAGTGATTCTATAACACCGCTATGGCCCCTGTAGGTGACGAGTGGTGCTCCTCCGGTAGCGGCGTCCCACACCTGTACCGTTTTATCAAAGCCCCCCGAAGCAATAAGGTTGCCATCGGGAGACCACGCAACAGTTCCTACAAGACCGGAGTGACCCCTGTAAGTGACGAGAGGTGCTCCTCCGGTAGCGGCATTCCATACTTGCGCTGTATCGTCATAGCTCGCCGAGGCGAGGCGCTTGCCGGTGGGTGACCACGCAACTGAGAATACAGGTTCAGTGTGACCTGTGTATGTGAAAAGGATGCTTCCAGCAGTGGGAATAGCTGGATGTGCAGTCGATTTAGGTGTGAAAGAAAGGGTATCATGTCGGGAAGATGCGTACCATATTGCTCCACTACTGATGATGATCGCGCCTAAACCTATTCCCAGGGCCAGGAATTTCCGCCTTGAACGAGAGGCGATTCCTTGCGAGTTTCCTTGTGTTGGGGGCTGAGGTGAGCCTGATAGCGCTGATGGTAGAAGTGAGCCTGGAAGTGCCACTCCGGAAGGTAATCCCTGTACCTTGCCATTGCGTAACTCCTTGATAGCAGCGCGAATACCTGTAGCAATGTCAAAGAAGGCCTCATCGTAGTCGGTCCAGTTCGTCACAGGATGGGCATTATGAGGCAAGCACGACAGATGTGTGAATGGTGTTCCAGACAGGTCAGCAGGGCGCAGTAGAATAGGAATCACCTGGGCGTCACCAGCTATATATCGCGCCAGGGCACGTTGCATCTCAATGCTGGAGCAATAATCTGAAGCCAGGAAATCTGGACTGATGAGCAAGAGGATGATGGAGGCAGTATTGATGTGCTCATTGAAAGTCATTGCCCAGTCGGTGCCGGCTATAATCTGGCGATAATGGCACGATGAGATGATCTCCTGATGTTGCAAAAGACGCAGGTGTTTATCCAGCTCGTGATAAAATGCCTCGTCCTTACGTATATAAGCAGAGAAGATTGTAACAAGGGATGGCGTTTCATGCATGCTGCTATCCGATCACCATATACTATCCTTGCCTCAGGTTACCTAAGAATTATAGCATACAGCAGCCAATGTTAGTAATCGAAACACTTGACAAGTTTGCATAAGCTTAGGTATACTAAGATGTAGATGCACAGCTTGTAATGAGTGGCGAACAGTGTGATGCCGGGGGAGAAGCGCTTCTCTCTCGATCCAGGTCAAACCTGAATCCTGTTCTGGTAACGGTCCACTTATCATATTTCGTAGCTGCGTATATCTTAATGACCTGCTTTTGTGTGTTCATCGCTTGCTCTATCGAAAGGTTTGGCAAGTGAATAGTATGCGGGTTTCGGTAGCATTGTCTTTTCGTATGGCAAGCCAGAGTTGCGTTCACAAAGGCCACTCTAGCGAATGAAACGTTGAGCATCCTCTAGATTGCATCGCTTTTTTGCAGAACTAATTGGGGTTTTACTATTTCGCTGTTAATGAATATGGTACAGAGATGTACCACCAGCCAAGGAGAACAGAACATGGCACAGGATCAGCGCTTATTTACTACTCCACTCAGCCGGAGGCGTTTCCTCCAATACACAGGCTCCATGACACTCGGCGGCACCATCCTGGCGGCTTGTGCAGGAACTTCCGGGGGTGGCACCACCAGCAACCCAAGTCTCCCCACACTCCAACAGTGGTATCACCAGTATGGTGAGACGGGCACCCATGAGGCGGTACTCCGTTATGCCAAACAGTACTCGAAAGCCAACGTTAAAGTGAGCTGGGTGCCTGGCACAGGAAATGAATATCCGAACAAAGTGCACGCTGCGCTACTCGGCTCCAATGCCCCCGATGTATTTGAACTGCAAAACCCCACCGTTGACCAGGTCAAGGCCGGATTAATTGAACCTCTCGACGATATCATCGCGAGCGTCAAAAGTGATTTCAATCCCGTCGCGCTCAAACCCCTTACCATCAATGGCAAGGTCTACGCAATCAAGATGATCAATGACATGGGTATGATCTACTACCGCAAGAGCCTGTTGCAGAAAGCGGGCGTTCAGCCTCCCACGACTATGGATGAACTGATCACCGTGTCTAAGAAGTTGTCGAAAGGTAGCGTCAAGGGCCTCTATATCGGCCCGGATGGAGGCGTCAACGCTCTCAGCTATATTCTGGGCTGGGCTGCCGGCGGCGATTTCATCTCCGATGACAACAAAATTGTGTTTAACAATGATAACGTGGCCACGGCCTATGAGAAACTCCGGGAACTGAATGCTTCCGGTGGCGTCCTACCGGACGCACCTACTTTCTGGTGGGATCCCTCGGCGTTCACACAGGGCCTATCCGCCATGCAATGGTGTGGCCTGTGGGCCATGCCTGGCATCACAAAGGCACTGGGCGATGACTTTGGTGTCATTCCCTTCCCGGCAGTGGGCACGCAAGGCAAGCCTGCCACGTTCTTTGGCGGCTGGGCAGAAATGGTGGCCGCCAAGGGCAAGAATGTCGCTGCCGCCAAGGAATACGTCAAGTATCTCTGGATCGACAACTCAAATATCCAGATCGACTGGAACGTGGGCTACGGTTTCCATGTGCCCCCGCGCCTCAGTATTGCGGCCCAGGCTAGCAAGCTCAAGAGCGGCCCTGCTGCACAGGCCGTCGGGTACCTGAACCAGTACGGGCATGCCACCCCGCCGCTCTGGGATGCCGCCATGGATACGACGCTTACCGACGCGGTCAGCAACATTCTGAAGAATGGTGCTAATCCCATGACTGCTCTGAATAGAGCTGCGGACAAGTGCAATACCGAGTTGCAAACACTGCTGAGCTAGACCGAGGTCTGCGCGAGTGAAAGAGCCTGAATGCGTCTTGAAGTGTTCTAGCCTTTCGAGGGGGTTGGAAATACCCGCTGCATGCAGTGGGTATTTCCAATCCCTATGCGCATGCTTCGCATGCATTTCATGGTACATGCCACTGTAGGTTTGGACATCCGCTACGTGTTTAAGATAAGAGCGAATGTCCAAACGTACATTTTGAGGAAGGATGAACCAATGAAGTCCGTGGGTACTACTACACCGGCAGAAATGCTGGATTTACGCGAAGAAAACCAGAAGAGCGTACAGAGGGTGCGACGACAATCGCTCAAGACGGCACTGATCTTCTGGAGTTTTGTTGGCCCCATGATCATTGGCCTGACAGTGTTTTTCTATATCCCCATACTCTGGAGTCTCATACTCAGTTTCGCCGATGCCCGCGCAACGCTCACACCCGCTGGTTGGGTAGGTTTAGGGAACTATCGTGCGATGCTCGGTGACCCCGAGTTTATCAGAGCGCTTGTGACCTTTACTATCTTCGCTGCTTTCATTGTCCCCACCACACTCTTGAGTGCACTGGGCCTGGCCTTGCTGGTCAATAGCGTCAAATTTGCCCAGGGTTTCTTCCGTTCGGTTTTCTTTCTCCCAACCGCCTGTTCGTATGTGCTGGCTTCGATAGTCTGGAAAATGAGCATTTTCAATGGCTCGTCTTTTGGCCTTGCCAATACGGTGCGCCATACCGTTGGTCTGGACCCCATTTCCTGGATATCGAGTCCCAACCCTCCCTGGTACTGGCTGGTGCTGGTCACAGTCCGCCTCTGGCTCCAGCTCGGCATCTATATGATCATCTTTATCGCCGGACTGCAGGAAATTCCGCGCGAACTGTACGAAGCTGCCCTGGTTGATGGCGCGAGACGAGGCTGGCAGACCTTCCGCCACATTACCTTTCCAATGCTGCGCAACGCGACTATCGCAGTGCTCCTGCTGAACGTGATTGCCGCCTTCCAGGCTTTTGACGAGTTCTTCAACATTATGTCCGGTGGCAACCAGATCCTGGCGCGCCCGCCATTGGTCTATCTCTACAACATTGCATTGAGTGATCAGAACTATGGTTATGGCAGTGCCGGAGCCATCATCCTGACCGTCATCATTGTGATCTTTACCCTGATCCAGGGGCGTTTCCTGGGCTTCGGCAGGTCCGAGTAGTCAGAGATGATAGTGCCCATTATTGCGTTTCGTTGCACACAGACGTACAATCACAGAGAAAAAGGGAGGATGTTATGGCAGCAATTGTCTCTCGGTCAACGCAGTCAGGTCGCCCCAGAGGTCCATCTGCATGGGCCATTATTCGCCTGGTCCTACGCTATGTTCTGCTGGTCATTCTGGCGCTTCTCTTCCTGCTACCGTTCTACCTCATCGTAAGAAATGGCCTGGCGGCGGAGAGTGAGATCACATCGCCTAACTGGACGTTTTTCCCCAGTACGCTCCATTTCGAGAACATCCAGGAGTTATTCAAAGATACAGAAGTTCCGTTTCTGGACGGCATGGTCAATTCTACCATCATTGCTGTCTTACAAACGGCGGGGCAGATCCTTCTTTCCGCTCTGGCTGGCTATGGCCTCGCTCGCATAGCGTATCGCTGGTCAAATCAGGTGTTCTACGCCATCCTGGTCACGCTGATGATCCCCAGCGCGGTGATCTTTGTGCCGACCTACGTCATTGTGTCGTACCTGGGTTGGGTCAGTACCCTGCAAGGCCTGGTAGTGCCGGGCGTTTTCAGTGGCTTTACCACCTTCCTGTTCCGCCAGTTCTTCCTGGGTTTCCCACGCGAGCTCGAGGAAGCGGGGCGCGTCGATGGTCTGGGTTACTGGGGAGTCTTCTGGCGTATTGTGGTGCCAAACTCCTTCGGCATCATCGCCGCTTTGAGTGTGATCACCTTTATCGCTAGCTGGAACGCTTTCCTATGGCCGCTGGTGATTGGTCAGGACTCTTCTGCATGGACGGTCCAGGTGGTACTTTCCAACTTCCTGAATGCCCAGGTGCTCAATCTGCACGAACTCTTCATCGGTGCCACCATCGCCATCCTGCCCCTGGTGATCATCTTCCTGTTCCTGCAGCGCTACATCGTAGAAGGGTACAAGCAGAGCGGCCTCAAGGGATAACTCGACATAGCGGCAGGAGACGAGGATGGCAGCAAAGAAACCGGCGACTTACTGCAACCCGTTCTGGACTGAGAGTTTTCCCGATCCGTTCGTGCTCAAGGTACGTGGGCGCTACTATGCCTATGCTACCGAGCATGAGACCTATCCTCCTGCTGATTCATGGGTCTTTCCCATCCTGACCAGCTCCGACCTGGTTCAGTGGCGAGAGATTGGTAAGGCCATGCCTGCCTTTGGGCAGCCATATGGCCGCTATTGGGCTCCAGAGGTGACGGTGCATAATGGTCAGTTCCTGCTCTACTATGCCGTGCATACCAGCGAGTTTACCGGAGGCATCCGCGTAGCGGTGGCCGACCGCCCGGAAGGACCATTCACCGATAGCGGTCAAGACCTGACCAGCAGCTTGTTCCCCTGGGCTATTGATCCCCACGTGTTTCGCGACCAGGATGGTCAGTGGTACCTGTACATGACTATTGAGTACTGGGATGACCCTGGAGGCTTCATTGGCAGTGGAAATATCGTTGATCGACTCATCGATCCATTCACCCTCCAGGGCCATCCGACACGTGTCACATCACCACAGCACCAGTGGCAGCTGTTTGAAGCGCAACGCGAGGCGAGGGGAGGCGTTGACTGGTACACGGTGGAGGGCCCGGCTGTCATGCGGCACCGTGGGC
>VBHS01000129.1 GCA_005881295.1 Chloroflexota bacterium | reverse complement strand
CCGTCTGCCCGTCACTTCAGCGGGCCCCGCGTGCACCACCAGGTGCCCAACGCGGGTCACAACCTGCCCCAGGAGGAGCCATCCGCCTTCGCCAGCGCGGTGCTGGAACTGGCACATCTTCGATCACCATCCGGCGGAATGTGAGGCTCCTGACTCGGTGAGCTCGGACGGGACTCACGGGACGCAGCTCACCTCGATGAAGTGATGTCGTGCGCGACGAGGGCGAAGCCTATGCCCATAAACTGATGGCGGCAGGCGTTCCGGTGATAGCAACCCGGTATCTGGGGGCGATTCACGATCTCGCGCTGCTCAATCCGATTATGGGGACCCCTCCCGCACGCGCTGCTCTTGCGCAGGTCATCGACACCTTGCGCACGGTCTTTGCGCACAAAGCTCTGTAGCAAAAAAATCCATGAGACCGTGATCTCAGCAATGGGGTCACGGTCTCGTTGAGTAGTACAGCTCAGCAGGTCCAACGATATGGTGTGATCATATGCATGTGCCCGCCATAAGCCTGTAGGTTTTGTGTGTTGAGGAGGAACAACCACAAGATGGATAGGATACAATAGTGATTGGATACGGTGATGTGAAGTCAGAGAGAGGATTTGTCCTTTCGTATTACAGGAGATGCGTGAGAAACATGAACGAGCCAACAAAATCTGGAAATCCGCCCTCGGTCGAGGGAATTGTGACCAGAGCCAGTCCGTTTTCTGTGAAGGAGACGCTGGAACGACTTCAGGCGGCCATACAAAGCCGAAATCTGAACCTCTTTGCCCATATTGACCATAGTGGCGAAGCGAAACGAGTCGGGCTCACGATGCAAGAGGCCCACGTGCTGATCTTTGGCAATCCAAAAGGTGGCACTCCCTTGATGATTGCTTCCCCGCTCCTCGCACTTGATCTGCCCCTCAAAATCCTCGTCTGGCAGGGTGAGGAGAATCGGGTCTGGGTGAGTTCTAACAGCGTCGCCTACTTGAGAGATCGCTACGCTATCCCACAAGAATTGGTCGGCAATATTGCCGTAATTGATGCCGTGATTGAGCAGGCGCTCAAGGTCTAATTGCAGATACACAACCCACCTGTTTCTTCTCAAAAAGGATCATGCTATGACAACGACATGAGAAGATCTGCAACACGCTATGTGGTCAGTAGATACTGCACACTTATGTCAAGCTTCATAAGAGGAGATGTCCTCTGGCAACGTCTCTTCTTATACGTGGTAAACTAAGTGGTGCATTCGGGAGATGCGTGGATGATAACCAGAGCCGATAAATCGGCTGTGTGCACGATCAATCGGCACCTACGGTTTTCCCAGGATTTAGCGAATGCATCACTAAGGTAGATCTTCTATTGGAGGGAATTTATGAAGCTCTATTCTTTATGGCTTACTACGCAGTTCTCTCATAAAAAATGCTTGTTTATAGGTATGAGTTTGCTTTTGCTGGTGTTTCTTGTTCTGACGGGGTGCAGCGGGATTGGGGGGAACGGTGGCAGTGCGACGCCGACGGCGCGTGGTTCTCCCGGTTCGAGGGGCGGGAATGGCTTAACTGCTACTGCGACGGCGTCGCAGACACCAGTGGTGCGGCTGGGAGTACAACCGTGTCCTGAGGCTGTGAAGGATCCCGCACATTGGACGGCTATTATCGCGCCAACCTCGACTTCAAAGGTCGAGAGTGTCAGTTGTGGCAACCTGAGGGGTACTCCTTCGTTGCAGGCGCTGGTGACGGTACGCAATGAGGGCTCTGGCGCTATTCTCGATGTCTATGTGTATGACCATATCACCGATCCCAGCCCGGTACAACTTTTCAAATTGCAGAGTCTGACGAAGGGCGATGCGAAGATCAGCGTGTATAATACCGTGATGACGGCTGAGGTGGACCCCAACTCGAGTATCAACAAAGGGCGGCCCGATGCGAATATGACCCAGGATCTATTTCGCGAGTTCAAGTGGTCTGATGGCGCGGGCACGCTGGTGCCGGTGGCTTTTCCAGGTATCTTCCCCGATCTCACGCGCTATCAGGCCGAGGCTGACCAGGCGCAGGTAAACCAGGGGCATCAACCCTGGAAACTTAGCGCGACACTGACTGCCCAGGCACTGGCCGCCAGCCAGAAACTGCTCAAGTGGAGTCCCACCGCTCCAGCGACGACTGTCAGCGGCGGCGGATCTCATGATATCAATGCCGTTGTGAGTGTCAAGAGCACTCATGCTGGCGCGGGCACGATTACGGTGACGATGAGCAGGCTTGAACAGAACAGCAACGGGGGCCTCTGGGAAGTGACCTCGGTGACTTCTCCTGGTATGTCGATCACTACTCCCCAGGATCGCGATCGACTGACAAGCCCGACAACGGTGCAGGGGAAAGGCAACGCGTTCGAGGGGAAGATCGGCAAAGTCGTCGTGCTGGATCACCTGTACACGGATATCGGCCATAGCGATGCCAACGGGGCCACTGGTAATGGCAGTACGACGTTTTCCAGCAATGTCTCGTACAGTGCTAGCTTTAAGACAGGGATACAGGAGGGGATTGTGGCGCTGTATAGCTATAGTAACGCGGATGGCTCGGTGGCGGGTGCGGTAATGGTGAAGGAGATGCTGAGTTGAGGGTTTTCACGCCGCAGAGATCCTTCGCTAGCGCTCAGGATGATATGTGATGGTGAAGGATGATATGTGATGGTGAAGGAGATGCTCAGTTAAGGGTTTTTCACGGCGACAATGATATCGCGTTTTTTGATGACGCGATCGACGGGGTGCACCAGTTGTGTGTAGGGGGGTTCATTTCTGACATGCAGGCGCGTGTGCTGTTCCAGCAGTGCTACGATGGTGGCACGGTCGATACGGGTGGCGTTCCAGGCTAACGCGAGTGTTCCTCCAGGGAGCAAGAGACGTGCCCAGGTGGGGAGAGCTTTTTGCAGCATGCCGGAGATTTCGGCGAAATGCTGAATGCCATAGGGTAGATCGCCAACAATGGCATGAACGCGCGGGCCTCCGGGAACTTCTTGCATGTGGAGGTTGGCCTGGGCGGTATCGCCATGCGCCAGCACAAGTACGCGGGTCGCTCCCTTGCGCCCGATCTCGAACTGATAGCGCCGACCTGCGCGACGGCTGCGCTCAGCCAGTTCTTTAAAAGGGATATGCTCGCTGCGCAAATATTGCCTGACAAAAATGGCGGTTGACTCGACATCCTGCCGTTCGGTTTCAATGCCGAAGGCATCGTAACCAGCGGCAAGCGCGAGAAAGAGGGTGGTACCACCGCCGGCAAGGGGATCAAGTATCCTGAGCCGTTCGGTACATTGCGCGGCATAGTCACTGGCGAACAGGGCGATGTTGAGCATTACACGCGTAAAGATTTCATTGGTCTTCCCCTTATAACGTCGTATTTCTGCCATCTCCAGGGGCACAAAGGGGGCGAATTGTGGCTCCAGCGGGCGTAGCAGCGACCCCTGCACGTCACCAAGCGCATCGAAGTACTCATAGATCTCGCTGGTTGCTGCCAGGCGCGAGAGGATGGGGATGAGAGCAGGGAGCGTGGGGAAGTGGGGAGAGGTTTCGTCGAGTGTGGCTAACAGGTAGGACTGGCCGGCGAGGGTCGTCGTGGTAACTGAGGTGATGAAGGGGCTCAAGGGGCTGGCGAGCAGTTCAGGGGTAGCCAGTATCTCTGCCATATTGGCGTACTGGGTGCTGCGTTGTGGTGTGATTTTCAGCGCGATTTTCACGGGTCCTGCCTCAGGCCTATTCTTTCTTGCAGTTCGGATGCCACGCTGTAGGGGTCACGTTCGCGGGTGGTGATGTCGTCGACGAGTTTTTGCCATTCGTCCTCGGTGGTTCTGGCTTTGAGCGCGTTGACGACGGAGTTCAATATGAGAGCCTGTACTTCGCTGCGCACCTGGCGCTGGGCCCTGTGGGCCAGCATACCGCTTTTCACGAGGTAGTCGTGGTGCTCCTTGATGGCGTCGACCACCTGGGTGATACCCTGGTCTTTGATGGCAGCGGTTTTTAAGACGGGGATACGCCAGTAGGGCTGAGATTTATCGTGCAGGCGGCGCATAGGGTCAAGGCTCAAGAGCATGGCCAGTTCCGCGACGGTCTGGTCCGCGCCGGGTTTATCGGCCTTCGTGACCGCAAAAATATCGGCAATCTCCAGGATGCCGGCTTTGATGGCCTGAACGTCGTCACCCATGCCAGGGGCTGAGGTGACGAGGACGGTCTGCGCGGTGCGCATGACTTCGACCTCCGCCTGGCCCGTTCCCACGGTCTCGATGATGATCGGATCGTAGCCTGCGGCGTCCAGGGCGCGTACGACATCACGGGTTGAGGCGGCAAGACCTCCCAGGTTACCCCGACTCGCCATACTGCGAATAAATACTTTCGGGTCGCCCGAGAGCTCCATCATGCGAATACGATCACCGAGGATAGCTCCACCCGTAAAGGGGCTGGTGGGATCGATAGCAATTACACCGACTTTGGCATCGCGACGGCGCAATTCACGGACAAGATGGGTGACAAGGGTACTTTTACCGGCTCCTGGAGCGCCGGTCACACCAACGATATGGGCTTTGCCGGCGTATCGATGCAGCTCGGCCAGGTAACGACGGGCCGCGGGTACTTCGTTCTCGATCAGCGTCACCATACGTGCCAGCGCGCGGCGGTCTCCGCTGAGCAGGCGTTCAACAATATTTTCCAAGATGCACCTACACCTCGGTCTTCAGGCGATCGGCCTGTATATTGTTGCGCACGAATTCGATGATCTCATCCGTCGATGTGCCGGGGCCAAAGCAACCCTTGATGCCCATCTCTTTGATGGCGGGAATATCCTCATCGGGCAAGATGCCGCCAGCCGCCACCAGGATATCGTCCACGCCTTCCTTCTTCAAGAGTTCCATTACTTTGGGGAAAAGGGCCATGTGTGCGCCGGAAAGAATGCTCATCAATATTGCATCAACGTCTTCCTGGATGGCCGCTTCGACAATCATCTCAGGAGTTTGACGAATACCTGTATAGATAACTTCCATGCCGGCATCGCGCAGGGCACGGGCGATCACTTTTGCGCCTCGATCATGTCCATCCAGACCCGGCTTAGCGACCAATACGCGAATTGGGCGAGTATCAGCCATCGTAGTGACTCCTTCGTCAACACAGTAAAGCGTTATAGAGCGCAGAGAGCGCGCACTCCTGTTCTTCATAGATATCTCGCGCGTTCTTCTTCCATTCTACAACGGAGCCAGGTGGGCTGCAAGCGTGCACCAGCAATTTTGAGCGCGCTATCACCGCTTCTTTTTCGCTCGCTGTAACGAAAGGTACCGGAAGTTGGGCCAGGACGTGCTGCTCGATCTGCGGCTGCACCCACTTATAGGCAGTGTACAGGACATAGACGTAGCGCTGCAACAGGCGTGAATTGAGCAAAGCCAGGAAGAAATAGAGATCATCTACAGGGGCATCCTGCTTGCGCAGGTGCAGGAGATAGAGCGTCTGTAATGCCACGTGACCCTGTATGTCAAGCACGGCTTGCAAGCGATCTGTACTTTTGACGACCAGTAATTTCGGTGAAAGATAGCGTTCAAGAGGCTTCGCGATGGCCTCACGCGCTATCCACCAGCGGCTGTGAGGCGGCCGGAAGGGTCGGATATCTTTCCCGCCACGGAGGAGGGGAAAGTAAGGTAGCAACGTGGTATCCGAGGGTGACCACGAGGGTTCGACATTACGAGAATTCGAGGTTTCTTGTTGCATGAGATATGAGCTTTTCCGGCCGAACTCTTCGCCACGGCTAATTGATACAAATTCGTTGAGGGGGGCGAGAGCAGAAGAGGAGGTAGGCGTGCTGGCAAGGTAGGATTGCAAGCGTTCAAGGATTGAACCATGCTCATTGCTCAGGAGGTAGCGCAATTCTGCACACGGCTGGTGCAAGAGAAGAGATTGGGATACGGTGGAGGCAGGAGAGGTTAATGGCATTGACAGGGCATTGGAGGCGGCCACGGTGATGTGTTTCCATTTTTCACGCTTCCACGCTACCTGGTGCTGGCTTCTGGGGGGAGATTTTTGCGCGATGATGACCACGGCACCTACCTGGGCAGTAAAGACATCCGAGAGGTGCCAGAGGTGGTGTATGGTGAACTCTTTGAGCAAACGGATGCGTTCGCTGGCGGCATTGGTACGGGCCAACAAGGGATCAGGAAGCACGAGGCCAAGCCAGCCCCCGGGACGAACGATTTGCAGCCCGAGGTTCAAAAACAAGAGGTAGCTATCAGCCTGGCCGCGGCGATGTGCAGTGGGATAGGCGCTGAGGTCGGTGTTCTTGGCCGCAAGGTACGGAGGATTGGCGAGGAACAGATCAACGCAGGGCTCCGGCCACTGGAGAGCAAGACCGTCAGCCTGATGTATGTGCCAGCGCGTCGCGGCAACGGTTATGGGCATTGATGTATCAACACTCCCTACAGAAGGGGTTACGGCGGCACTCAACTGCATTTCGGAAAGGAAACAGGAGACGGGATCAGGATCAAAGCCCCATAGATTGCGCTGGACAAGGGCTGCACACTCTTCCTGAGGCAGGCCGGTACGTGTGACAAAGGAGACGAGGCGGTGAGCCGCGGCAGCTAGAAAGTTGCCGCTACCACAGGCGGGATCAAGGACGCGGGTCGCACGAAGATCACTATCAGGAGTATAGCCACAGGCGTCCAGTATGTGTTCGACCAGCCGTGGCGGGGTTGAGAAGTGGCCCCGGCCACGGCGTTCTTGTAACGACAAAGAGGCTTCATACCAGGTGATTTGTTTTTCTAGAATCCCATACACCGGCAAACTATCAAGATCCTTATTTTTGACTCATCATTTCCAGGGCTTCACGAGCGGCTAAACGACCGGCCTCTTTAATGCTCGAAGCCTTCCCGATGCCCAGCAAAAAATCGTGCTCGAATACGCCGACCGTGAAGAGGCGATCATTGTTGCGCCCACTCTGCTCTAAAACGCGGTAACGAGGGAGATTGCCCGAACGCCGCAAGACGATCTTCTGCAGTTTCCCCTTGGGATTCGTATCCAATGACTGATGGCTCAATTGTGACACAACGGGTAGGATGATACGCGCCACAAAGTCACGGGCCACCTCTGGCCCCTGGTCGATCTGGATTGCGCCCACCAGCGCTTCCAGGACGTCGGCACACAGCGAATCACGAGAGCGTTCATTGAAGGTACGGAGGTTGGCGATATCGACACGAATGTAGGGGAAGAGGCCAAGCTTCTGTCCGATTTTGGCAAGGATGCGGCGGCTGACGACCTCGGATTTGAGCGAGGTCATCTCTCCTTCGGAGGCACCGGGATAGGTACGGTAGATGTACTCGACGACGTGGGCGCCGATAATGGCGTCTCCCAGAAACTCGAGCGTGTCGTACGAGTCTTGTACGGATGTTTCAGGGCAGCAAGAATGATGCGTCACGGCCCGCCGGTGGTTTTCCAGGATGAGGGACTCCAGTTTCTCGATGGCCTTGCGCACTGCGTACGTTTGACGCAGGATATCGACGCAATACTTGTCTTCGTCGACCATTTTGCGAATACCTTTGAGGTGCCCCTCGATGTAATTCAGGCGTTTAATGACTTCTTGTTTTTCAGCGCGCATATATGTTCTCCTCTTTACCCCTATCCCTGGGGTATGGGTACATTGTATCTCATTGCGTTTGTTGTTGCAAGAGATATCATATCCTACTGACATTATGATATACTGTCACAAAAAGGTTGGTAGTGATGAGTCCAAAGTCACCTCGTATAAATGCGACTCAGCTACTTCGAGCTTTGAGACGTGACGGATGGGAGCAAATACGGCAAAGTGGGAGCCATGTCATGCTAAAGCATCCCCATAAACCAGGACATGTTACGGTACCTAAACATGCAACTGTTATACTGAAGCCGAAAACGCTGGAGTCTATTCTGGAGCAGGCTGGACTTACCGTGGATGAATTGCGCGAATTGCTTTAAGCCCAGGAGCAAAAGGAAGAAATTATGAGCGAATACCAATATACCATCATCTTACATCCTGACCCTGAAGAGGGGGGCTATACAGTAACCGTTCCAGCATTACCGGGATGTATAACCCAGGGTGAAACGCTCGAAGAGGCTATTGCGATGGCGAAAGATGCGATTCGCCTGCATATCGAGGGTCTCATCGAAGAGGGCGAAACTGTGCCAGAGGAACATGAACATCCACAGGCTGTCGTTATTAGCGTGGCTGCTTGATTTCAAGGGAACAAAGACGCTATCCTCCTTCTCCTTCTCTCTTTCACCAGATTCTCTATTGCTGATGAGGTTATCTTTATATCAAAACGTCAGCATATCCTAATGTTCACTCTGCAACATACATCTGGTATAATATAAGGCGCTTAATAAGGGAGAATTATCTTCAAGAAAGAATATAGATTATGGCAAAACAAAAAACACGAGGAGGATCAGCAGCTAAGCGACGTGAAAAGCAACGCCAGCAACGACAAGACCGCGTGAGTAGCGCGCAAAGCCAAACAGCAAAGAGAACAGGTCGAAATCGTGCTGCTCCTAAACGTAGTCCCTGGCTCCTCATCGGTGGCACTATTGTCCTGATCGCTGTTATCGTTGGCTTTTTTATCTTCCTTTCGAATCAATCCAATTCGAATTCGAACACGAACGGCCAGAATGGCACCCCTGTCAATGCAACAACTCTCCAACGAGTGACCAACGTGAATCCTGCACTTTTGTCTCAGATTGGAACAGGTGGAGTATCCAATCCTTTCAAGTTGCCGCCAGGCTCACCAGCGTTACTTACAGGCCCAAAGGGAAAGCCGGAGGTGTTTTTTTACGGAGCGGAGTGGTGCCCTCTCTGTGCCGCGGAGCGCTGGTCGATCATTGCCGCGTTGAGCCGGTTCGGCACCTTCCATAACTTGAAAGAGATAGCTTCATCAAGCACTGATAGTTATCCGAATACCTCAACCTTTACCTTCTACCAGAGCAGCTACACCAGCTCTAATATCGATTTCGTTCCGGTTGAAAACGCGGACACTCGACGGATTACTTTGCAGACCCCGACAGCAAGTGAGCAGCAGATCCTCAACCAATATAATGTCACTGGATATCCCTTTATGGACATTGGTAATCGGTACCTCATCACAGCTGCGAGCTACGACCCTGCAGTGCTCAGAACCAATCCTAATGATCCCAGTTCAGATCCGCTCACCCAGCAACAGATTGCCAATCAGCTCTCTACTGAGAACACAATTTCAAAGAACGTACTGGGAGTGGCAAATTACCTGACAGCAGCTATATGCAAGGCAACAAACGGACAGCCAGAAAATGTGTGTAATTCAGCTCCAATACCCTCGATTGAGCAATCCCTTAGCAGCACACCGGTTGGTATGAACGGAATGCAGATAGGCCTTGTTCCCAGTGGAATTGATGCTCTAGCGCGCAGGCCAGATTAAATTCTCAACGAGTGGTAGGAATCTTCGGATTCTCGCGTCCGGCCTGCATCTCTGTTTCCGGCTCTGCCTGTTGTAGCTGTACAATGGTGATGAGGAGCATAAGGAAAATAACGATATGCAGTCCGGTGCACCAGGCACAGATAGTATGCAAACGAACAAGCTCTATATAGACAAGATAGAGAACCGTTAGCATGCCTAGCAGTGACCAGGCAAATTGTGCTACAAGTATTCTGCGTCTTATTGAGGACAAACGTAGAGCAGCAAGCGCCAGAACAGCCATGACCGCGCACCAACCAAGCCCCGGTATTGTAATAGGTACTGTTGTACCAGGAATGACGGAATAAGAGCTGGAGAGCACCCGCGCACAATCAACCAATCCGCTGGCAGAGCAGATAAGCGGAACATTTTCATAATGGACGGTCGTCAAGTAAATAGCAATCCCTGCTCCCACTAATGAAAGCAGAAGGAGGAGTACTTGCCACGGGAAGTTTCGTATAACTCTCATCATTTCCTCTGTAGAATTGCAGGGTGATGCCTTTCTTTGTTGTGGTAAGCATACTGCTGATGGGCATAAGGTGTCAATACGATGATGCAGAAGCAGAGGGGCAAGAGGAATGGTGTTGACTGTCTATTCTACACTATTAACAGGGCCGTTATTGAGTTTCTGAGAGATATCTGGCAGGAGATAGAAAGACAAGAAGTTAGAAAGATTAGTAGTAGAGTTATGTCGCTTAGCAGGCCGCCATCGCCACCGGAAGGGCTTGACACGATAGAGCAACGAAAACCGCGGAAAGCCTGGAGAAGGTATGTACAGGCTCTGATGTTGGTATTGCTTGTGATACCTATTTTCGTGGCATGGCAACTTCTCAATAGCCGATTCAACAGTACCGATCCTACGGTAGCGGGGCGGCCCCTATCGAATCCGCACACGCATCTCCATGTTATCGCGTTGGGTGACAAAGCGGGCACAGTGTATCTCGGGACGCACTATGGGTTATTTACCAGTACGGACGGCGGGAACACTTGGCCAGAGGCTCGCGGAGCGCTGAATAACATGATGATTATGTCGATCGCTGTTAGCCCCGCGAACCCGAGAGATTTAGCGGTCATCGGGCGACCTACTACGGGCGCTGCCTTTCAAGGAAGCCTGTATTTTAGCGCTGATGGTGGGGCAAACTGGCAAGCGGGGAATGCTCCCGCTGGTTTGTCTCCTTCGGCCTACCTTTTTAGTTTA
>VBHS01000128.1 GCA_005881295.1 Chloroflexota bacterium | reverse complement strand
TTCTCCGGTCAGCGCCGCCGAGGGAGCCTCTTCGATCACTTTCTGGTGCCTCCGCTGAATCGAGCACTCTCGCTCACCCAGGTGGATCAGGTTTCCATGCGTATCACCGAATATCTGAAATTCGATATGACGTGGAGCCAGCAGCGCCCGCTCCAGCATCAGCTCATCTGAACCAAAAGCCTGTCGAGCCTCTCTGCGTGCCGAGACACACGCATCATGCAGGTCATCAAGGCGCTGTACCAGGCGCATACCTTTACCACCGCCGCCGGCTGCCGCCTTGACCATCAGTGGCCAGCCAATACGTTCGGCCTCTCGCCGCAAGGTATCCTCCGACTGATCGGCGCCACCGTAGCCTGGGAGTACAGGCACACCAACACGCTCCACAAGTTCTCTCGCGGCATGCTTATTGCCCACCGCCGCGATAGCCGCCGGAGTCGGGCCAATGAAAACCAGGCCTGCCTCCGCACAGGCCCGTGCAAAATCATTGTTCTCGGCCAGGAAACCAAATCCAGGATGAATGGCATCGGCTCCCGTTCGGCTGGCGGCGCTGATGACTGCGTCAATCACGAGATACGATTCGCTGGAAGGAGATGGGCCCACATGGATAGCCTCATCTGCCATGTGCACGTGCCGCGCATGTGTATCAGCGTCTGAGTAAATTGCAACCGAACGTATTCCCAGGCGTCTGCAGGTGCGAATGATACGACAGGCAATTTCGCCGCGATTAGCGATGAGGATAGTGCTTATCATACGTTCTTTCTCTCTGGCATCTCCGTAATCACATGCGAAATACGCCGTACCTTGGCGGCCCAGGCGAAACAAAATCAACATTATGGGCAACCGACAGGCCAATACTGAGCACGCGGCGAGTGTCGCGCGGGTCGATGATTCCATCATCCCAGAGCCGAGCCGTCGCATAATACGGTGAGGATTCCTGGTCAAATTTTTGCCGTGTCATCTCCTGCATTAGTGTGATCTGTTGCATATCAGGCTCGATCCCCCTGGCTTTTGCCTGCTCTACCTGTACGATCGCCAGGACACCAGCCGCCTGTTCCCCTCCCATAACCGCCACCTTGCTGCTTGGCCATGTCCATAGAAAGCGGGGATCGTACGCTCGACCACACATACCGTAGTTCCCGGCACCATATGAGCCCCCAACGATAACAGTGAACTGGGGAACGGTGGAGGTTGAGACCGCGTTAACCATCTTCGATCCATGCTTGACAATCCCTTCTCGTTCGTACCTGGTACCCACCATGAATCCAGTGATATTTTGCAAATAAATAAGTGGAGTGCGAGATTGGTTACAGAGTTGAATGAATTGCGTTGCTTTCATAGCACACTCGGAAAAAAGTACACCGTTGTTCCCCAATATACCCACCGGGTAACCATTGATATGCGCATGGCCGGTAATCAGGGTTGGACCATAGTCGCGCTTGAACTCCAGAAACTCGGAACCATCGATGATGCGCGCAATGACTTCGCGCATATCGAAAGGGATACGCGGATCAGCTGGAATCACACCCAGCAGCTCTTCTGTGTCATAGTAGGGCTCCACAGGGCTCCGGCGGCGACCTGCAAGAGCCTTTTGCGCATTGAGATGGGCCACGATCTGGCGTCCTATACGAATTGCATCCCGATCATCTGCCGCTGTGTAGTCGCTGACACCTGAGATGTGCGCGTGCATATCTGCACCACCAAGCGTTTCATCGTCTACATCTTCCCCTATCGCCATTTTGACCAGGGGTGGTCCACCGAGAAAGACTTTGGCCTGGTTTCGCACCATGACCACGTAGTCGCTCATGCCAGGTACATACGCGCCACCAGCCGTGGAAGAACCAAAAACTAACGCGATCTGGGGGATACCTTGAGCCGACATGCGTGCCTGGTTGGCAAAGATTTTACCGCCTGCGTCAGCAAAGATTTCCGCTGCATAGAGCAGATTGGCACCGGCTGATTCAACCATTGTAATACAAGGAAGCCGATTCTCCTCGGCAATACGCTGCCCTCGCAGTGATTTATCCAGCGTAATTGGGTAGACAGCTCCACCTTTAATAGTGGCATCATTGACGCCAATCATGCACTCGACGCCACTCACGATACCTATGCCCGTGATCTGTGAAGCGCCGGGACACTCATCATTATACATACCATAGGCGGCCAACGGTGAAAGCTCCATGAATGGCGTGCCGGGATCAAGCAGCAGTTCGAGCCGTTCGCGCGGTAGTAATTTTCCCCGCGCTCGGAACCTTTTGATGCTGCTCTCCCCTCCCCCCGCACGTGCCTGCGCCTGTCGCTCTTCAAGTTCAGTGACCAGTTGCAGCATCCATGCGCGATTGGTGGCAAATTCGGCGCTGCGGGGGTTGAGACTGGTTTCTAAGATGGACACGATGTACACATCTCCTAGGTAATGCGGGTGAGTTCTCTATCCTTTTTGGGATAGCTCAACTATCACACAATCCAACCGCGAAAGTCAAGATGATCTTTCCATTTATAGTATTGTGGGTGGCAGCTTGCGGCCGCAAGCTGCCACCCACAATACTATTTACTACCTTAGGCCGCTGTGTCGTTTCTCAATGTCGTTTTCAAGATCCCGGTGAACGCCTCCAGGCTCTCACCTCCACTCACCCGGATGCGGTTCAATTGATAGGGCATCTGGCCATTTTGGATAGCTGAGAAAAACGAGAATGGATCAAGCGTCGCTCCCACGTAGCCATCGTTAAAGAGATCTGCCAGAACACGTTGCTGTTGGAGGAAGGTATCGTGATGGAATGGTTCGCCAACTGGATAGCAGAAGAATTGTATTGGCTGACCGAGCCGCGTTTCAAGCTCATGCTTTGACAAGAGAAGTTCAGATTGTGTGCTTGTCCACGCAGGTGGTTGGCCGATATTGACGTGGTGGATTGTATGAGAAGCAATCTGCATCCCATCTTCAGCCAGCGTACGAATCTGGTTCCACGTCATGTAGGATCCTCCAATCATACCTGTAATGATGTAGAATACCCCATGGTCGTGATGCGCCAGGAGTACAGGTAAAGCATCGGTAAACATATCTTCATACCCATCGTCAAAGGTCAGCATCACTGGATGTGCAGGCAAGATCTTCCCATAATACAATCCATCAAAAAGATCCGTCTCGCTAATGCTGTGATAGCCATGCTGCTGGAGCCAGGTCAGTTGTTGAGTGAAGTCATTAGTCGTCACCGTCAGGTTGTAGTCCAACAAATTACGAGTCGGCTTGTTAGAAACATGGTGATACATGAAGATCGGCACCACCAACTTACGCGCTGGCGGCGAAGCTGGAACGAGCAGTGGAGCTTCCAGGTCTGCGGGCCCAGCCACCAGCACCTGCCAGAGTCCATGGTTCTGAGCTAATGCAAAGAGAGTATGTTCGAACAATCCATGTGTCAGGGCAAGCCTGGAAGGGGCTGAAAGAAGATTCCCGGGGGCCACTGCTTCCAGAGAAATGCTCGATGTCACCGCGTACTGATAGATCAGTGTCGTATCAGGATTACGCCAGGAATACACTATCTTGGGAGAGTCCTGGCTGTAATTCACAAACCTGATCGAACCAAATTTGGCTTGCTCAACATGTATGAAGTCCTGCTCCCCTTGCCAGTATTGCCTGGCATCGGGATGAAGCAATGACCACATCACCTTCCAGTTTTTCTGCATCATGGCATTCATAAAATGATGCATAACCTCGTCATATTGCGTGGAAGGCGTTACTGTGATCAGGTTTTTTGCTGCTGGAGCTTGAACATTGCCGACCTGAGGAAAGAGAGGCGACCCGTAGAGTTGCATGAAAAGGCCTATGGCTGTCCCTATACTCGCTAAGAATATCCCCAGCACAAGTGGTATCAGGATTCGCATTCCAGGTTTTCGGCGGGGCTGCCGCTTCACAAGCGGGCGCGTTGGCTGTTGGGAAAGCCTGCGGCCCTTTGGTATGTTCCCTGTTTGCATGTAAGCCTCTCAATCTGGTCCCTTTAGCCGAGAGCTACATCGTTCAGGAATGTTATCCACTCCATGATATCAATTATACTCAAGATGTGTCACAGGTGGTACTTCTGGAGTATTAAAGAACGATGGACCATTGGATCTGCTATAACGTTTTCAAATGGAAACGTTAGGCCGTACATCTGTTATATATCTTTTAACTGCATACGTAGGGAATGGCTCTTGGAGCGGCGAATGTGGATGTTTCAAACTGTGTTAAGCGGTAGCCAGAAATGGAGAAGCAAGTGGGGCTGATTGGAAAAGGCAGGCACGATTCAAACGAAAAAGGTCAGATTAGTGAGTCAGCAATCATTACAAGATTTCTGCAACACGGGTATGTGGTGTTAATGCCATATGGCGGGAGTCAGCGTTATGATCTGTTGATTGAAGATGTCGATGGGCAGTTCTGGCGTATCCAATGTAAATCAGGGTGGATTGAGAATGGCGCGATATATTTTGATACTGCTAACCATAACGTTACAGGAACGAAGAGGGATTGGCGGCACTACCGAGGACAATGTGAATATTTTGCCGTGTATTGTGCCGATCTAGGTCGGGTGCACCTTGTTCCAGTCGATCAGGTGGGGAGAACTCGCGCCCACCTGAGAGCCGACAAAGAACAACCAGGAGAAGAATGTGCGTTGTGCGAAAGATTATGAGTTATAAATGGGCCCAGCTGGGGTCGAACCAGCGACCAACCAGGTAGAGTAGATAACCAGCGTGCTACTTTGGCACACTCCTAATTATCCGCCTCCCCGAACCGTGCATGCACCTTTCAATGCACACGGCTCTCCAGGAATGCGATTTATCCTCTCTGGACTTTTATATCGTCCAGAATTGACCATCTGCCATCCCCTGCGTCCCTTCCCCATGTATCGGACATTACCCCGATCATTTGAGTACTATGGACACTCCGTCGCCATGCATCTCTCGACGTTTAGGCGATCCCCAAGTTCCCTTAAAACTCTGGTCCGAATGTAGGTTCCTCGTTCGTTGTCTCATTCGCTCTTGACGAATATTACAGGGGAAGCGTTCAAAAGCCCTCATAACCACGGCCATTGACCCTGTAAGGCTGTAAACAACTGAGGTTCAGGCAATCCAGCTTTAACCATGTTCGGCCTAGCTGCCTGGCATCTCAAGCTACCAGACTTTTAACAACCATGCTATTGTCCCCTTTTCCTTTCAGAAGTCGGGTAAGGTTGCGCTTTAGTCACACTCGCTTCAGTGACACTGCACTCACGCAGTAAGAATTTTAAGAGCACATGGGCGCAATTCAAGATTATGAGCCGGCTGCTCTAACCACTGAGCTATGGGCCCTCGCGAAAGCTATTATAGCATACCCCATATCCACTGGGAAGAGGGAAATAAGCCAATTTTTCTGACAAACAGCGAAATATGAGAACATATCAATCACGTCACCTCACCACACCCTTTTCCCTATAAATTTATTCACCATTCACAAAATAAACCTCATTCATGCCTCAAGAGCAAGAAAGTGTGATATAATGACAGTATAAATGTAGTGTCTTGTTCCGCTTTTTCTCATTTGGAACAGGAATCAGTTGATGAAGTACAAGTAACGGGCTATCAGGAAACAATCGCAGGCAGAAAGACGATAGGCTTAGTATCCATGTATCACGGCTGCGTAGTAAGTGGTAGAAGATTACGAACTTCCATGGTGTATATCTCGGTACAACCAGATAGATATACAGGCGTTTCTTATAAAAATGCATCCTAGATAACAAGACCGAGACCCGCTACTTTAGGGCCGCGCCATTCGTCGAGTCTGGCGCGGTCAAAAATTTTTCCCAGTCAGGGGGCGTTCAACGATGAATGAAATAACAATTCGCATCGGCGGTGAATCGGGCGAAGGCACTATATCCGGTGGTGACATTATCGCCCTTGGAGCCGCCCGTTGGGGGTATCATGTGTATACTTTCCGCACCTTTCCAGCCGAAATCCTCGGTGGGCCCTGTATGTTCCAGGTACGTATGGGAGATCAACCGATCAAGTCCATGGGCGACTATCCCGATGTACTCGTGTGCTTAAACAAAGAGGCATACGATCGCAACATCAGTGAACTTCGCCATGGTGGAGTGCTGGTCTATGATCCAGCCGATTTTACACCGGATGCCGGGGACTTTATCGCCTATGCTGTCCCGTTCAATGAAATTGCCCGCAAGGAAGTACAACTATTCCAGACCAAAAACATGGTCATGCTCGGTGCTATTTCTGGCTTGTTTGGCCCACCTTTAGAGGCTATCGTCCAGGTCGTGGAATCAAAGCTCTCCAAGTCACGTAAGGCGAATCCGATTTTGATGGAAAAGAATATGCTGGCGCTGGAGATCGCAAAGAAATATGTTACTCAGCAATTATCTAAACGTGATCCATTCCAACTAGGCCCCGTCGAAAAGGCTAATCGTGTTGTGCTCAACGGCAATCAGGCCCTAGTAGCAGGAGCCCTTGCCGCCAAATGTCGGTACTTTGCAGGGTACCCAATTACACCCGCGAGCGATATTATGGAAGCCCTGGCAAAAGAGTTGCCCCAGGTCGGGGGGACCTTCATGCAGGCGGAAGATGAAATCGCAGCTTTAGCTTCTGTTCTAGGCGCATCCTTCGGGGGTGTGCGCTCTATGACTGCAACATCTGGCCCGGGTTTCTCTCTGATGACCGAGCTGATCGGTTACGCATCGATGGCAGAGATTCCTGCGGTAATTGTGGATGCTCAACGCGCTGGACCCAGTACTGGTATGCCAACCAAGATGGAGCAGTCAGACCTGAGCTTCGCCCTCAACGCGAGCCATGGTGACACTCCTCGTATGGTCGTAGCACCTGCCGATGTTGCAGATTGCTACAGCCTGATCATCCAGGCCTTTAGCATGGCCGAACGCTACCAGATGCCTGTTATCTTCCTCACCGACCAATCCTTGACTGCTCGTGTCGAGAGCGTAGATCGCAACGCTTTCAAACCAATGGAGATTGAGGGACGCATCAAATTCGAAGCCAACGGCTCATCCGCCAATGGAAACGGTGCTTTCCAGGCTGAGCACAGTTACTCACGCTATGCCTATACTGCAAGTGGCATTTCTCCAAGCAGCGCACCTGGTCCCGGCGCTATGGCTTATGTAGCCACCGGACTGGAGCATGATGAGCGCGGCCATCCCGATTATGAACCAGAAGATCATACGGCAATGATGGAAAAACGTTACCGTAAGCTTGATACCGCGGCCGAGGAGTTGCCCAAACCACAACGGTATGGTGATGAGGATGCTACTATTGGTATTATCGGCTGGGGTTCGACCGAGGGAACAATCCAGGAAGCTGTTGACCGCGCTCGCGAAAAGGGCTATAAAGTGGCTGCTCTTCATCCCAGGATTCTTTCACCTTTACCCGATCGCACAATTCGCGATTTTATCCGCTCGGTGAAGACGGTGATTGTCCCTGAGTGCAACTACTCCGGACAATTGGCCAATTTACTGGGCGCTAAGTATGGTCTACAAGCTATTCGAGTGAATAAATTTGGTGGTATTCCTTTCACTGCAGGCGAAATCCTGCGCGCAATCGAGGAGGTTAGTTAATCTTGATACAGACACCTGTAACTCTTACGCCAAAAGATTATAAAAGTGAAGTAAAGCCAACGTGGTGTCCAGGATGCGGCGATTTTGGTGTAGGTGATGGTGATTTCTTCAGTATTGGCGTAGGCCATCTTGTACACGCGGCCCTGCGCAACATCGATATTACTGTCGTTGTGATGGACAATGAGACCTACGGCCTGACAAAAGGCCAGACCTCGCCGACATCACCTCACGGTCATGTAACCAAGTCAACGCCATACGGCCTCCTGGCATCGACATTCAACCCGATAGCAACAGCGCTGACGTTGAATGTCAGTTTCGTGGCGCGCGGCTATTCAGCCAAACCCAAAGAGCTGGCGGCTCTGATCGAACAGGGCATGACTCACCACGGCTTCTCGTTCATTCACGCATTGAGCCCTTGCCCAACCTTCTACAATACATTTGACGCGTGGGATGCATCGGTAACTCCCATACCTGCTGACCACGATCCGAGTGATCAAATGAAGGCCTTAGGGCTGGCAATGGATACCGAGAAGCAATATATGGGCATCTTCTACCAGGAAGAACGCCCAACAATGGACCAGGCAGCCCATCAATTGTCTCAACAGGCCCAGGAATTTGACCTGGACAAGTACATGGCACGCTACGCTTAACACAGTCATAGGGGATAGTGAGCAAGTCCTGACCACAAAAGAGACCGCTCCATTTCGTATCGCCTTCTATCAGGTCGATACGAAATGGAGCGGTCTCTTTTGTATTCACAAGTGCACCAGAGGGCGCCTGATCTTCGTCAGAAAAACGCTACCTCAGAGTGGATGCAAATTTGTGTCGTTTGCTGCCGTACGCGCAGAGTTCGTTACAACGGCAAGTGAAAATTGCTCACCACAAGGGCGGCAAAAAAGCCCGCCTTCGTTGTGATAGATCCCACCTATAGCGGTAAGTTGCTGCTCAGCAGGTTGACCGCACCACTCACAGCGACTGCCACGCGGAGCCGAATCGACAGAGATGGGCCGACGAAATTCGTTCAATGACATGAGTATCCTCCTAGTTCGTGCTGGTAAAGGGTAACTTTACATCACAAACAAGACTAACAACAGCACAGCAGGGGAAACCCGTATCCGGTGGTCAGCAACGTCGGAGAATCCACGGTGATACGGAACTACAAGAACACGCATCATCGCCTGGGAGCAACTTTGCTCCGTCTATCGGCAAATCATCGAGCAAGTGAAGAGTACATCCGTTTCATTGCCGATGCAACACAGAATATACCACATTTTTGTGTGAAGTGCCAGTGCGAAATCAAGAAACAAAGCGGGAATGGGAGCATGAAGAGCAACACCCCCTACTTTACAAGGGATTTACAGGGATGCCCCCCGAAAATCACCTCTTTGCAGCCCTAAGGGGCTGGTGGACCGGGTGATGAAGAAGATTGAACATCTTCTTCCAGTGGGGGAAACCTTGAAGTGAGACGATCACCGATAATCCAGCCAATTACTCCCAGACCTAACGTAAGCCCTAACCAGGCGAGCAACACAGTATTGAGAGCGATATGAAATACTGCAGCAAGGATTTCAGCAAGAACGATACCAATGGTCATGCCTACAGTTATGCCGATTAAACACCCGGGATGGGCCAGGTTACGCCCACGAAGTTTCTTCATCATCGAATCTTTTTTCCCTGTCGATAACGTTTGATCGTAATAGATAATAACGCTACAAAGATTTTGAGTCAAGCTGGCATGCTGGCATCCCCTCCTCTACAAATCTCCCCTTTTTAAGCACTGGAGCCGCTCGAAGCAATACTCAGAATTCTGGACAACACCAAAAAATGCGGTTATACTGTTTGCACAATGTTGACTGAATAATATCATCTGAAGTGAGATTAGCATTGTGCAGAATGGCAGTACATTCGTTTTAATGCGTGGATTTCCTGGCACCGGCAAAAGTACGATAGCGCGCGCTATCGCAGCTGCCTTGCACGCACCTCTTATCGATAGAGATATTCTACGGCAGAAAGCTGTAAATCTTTTCGGAAACCTGCCACAGGTTGGCCGTTTTTCATACGAACTGATGTTCGCCCTCGTTGAAGAACAATTACGACTGGGGCTCAGTGTGATTGTTGACACTCCATTAACCTATCGCACCACTTACGAACAAGCGAAGGAGTTGGCCAGGAGCTTCCAAACCCCGATGCTGGTCGTCCATTGTCAGTGCCCACCTGAAGTGCAAAGACGCCGCCTGGAGGGACGTAAAGGCAAGGTTTCCGAGTTCCAGATTACCTCGTGGGAGGAATGGATGCAATGGAAACCACGTTTTGAAAATTTTGACGATGGCGGCTGCGTCATTGACACCTCTAATCCTCTCGACGATTCCCTGGCAAAAGTAATGCGTACCATACATCAATTACACCATCAGCAGCAGTACTCCACCGAGCAAAAATTGTTCTGATCAGCCTCGCTTTTACATTCTTTCGCATGGCATTTAGCAAAAGCGAGGTACCTCGCGTCACCGCCCAGCAGGTCGTTAATACTCTGGTGATTCTCCCTAAGTCCGCCAAGCCACGTGAGGCAGGGGGGGCTGAACGAAGGCGTCGCAGAGATCCTTCGCGTTGCTCAGGATGACAGCCTGGTGTTCTGTCATCCTGAGCAACGCGAAGGATCTCTGGCGGACTTAGGGAGAATCACCAGTTAATGCTTCATTG
>VBHS01000127.1 GCA_005881295.1 Chloroflexota bacterium | reverse complement strand
CGTTCGTACAGGTGCCGAGAAATACCTGGTCGATCCTCACGTGCTCGACCTCCTCGACCGGGACAACATTGTTGACATCCGGAGGGCAGGCGATCAGCGGGGACAGCTGCGAAGCATCAATCTCTACCACCCGTTCATAGCGCGGATTGTGTGGTGCCAGCATGGGATAATCGTGGTCGATACGACCATTCAACCATGCCCGCGTGGTTGCATCAGGGGCTACGAGTCCAGCTTTGCCGCCCATCTCAATCGCCATGTTGCAGAGAGTGAAACGCTCACTCACCGACATTTGCTCGACCAACTCTCCCGTATACTCGATGGCGCGATAGTTGGCGCCATCAACACCTACTTTGCGCACCATTTCAAAAGTCACATCCTTCGTATAAACACCAGAGGGAAGTCTTCCCGTCATGTGGATATTGATTGTTGGCGGGATAAGAAACCAGGCTCGCCCGGTTGCATAGGCAACCCCGATGTCGGTAGAGCCCATGCCAGTAGCAAAGGCTCCGAGCGCCCCATAGGTACATGTGTGGCTATCGGCCCCAACGATGATGTCACCCGGAGTAACATAACCACGCTCCGGCATTACCTGGTGGCAGATGCCCTCTTGCAAGATACCAATGTCCTGCTCCTGTGCAAACGCGCGCACATCACGATGCAACGTGGCCGCTGCAATGGTCGCTGCTGGTACGATGTGGTCAAACACAATATGCGAGCGCTGGGAATCGAAGACGCGCCCACCATTCGTCAATTTGCGAAAGGCCTGGATCGCCAGGGGAGTCGTCGTATCGTGGCTCATTACGCGGTCAACATCCACCACGACGGTCTCGCCCTGCGCTACCGTACGGCCCAACTTGTGGCTAAAGATTACTTCGGTTAAGGTTCCCATGTTACACTTCCTTTCTCCTGATTCCCCTCCCGCAGCGCTATGCCGGCTCCACTACGTTCCGCTCGACATACGCTCCCCTCCTCCCACCAACTATGAATAAATGCATCGACTTCTTCCTGGTTCAGCGAACCGCACTCAGCTCGCTCTCTAAGAGCCTGAGTAAGATGACAAACCTCGTCATTGCTGAGGCGCAGCCCCAATGCCGTAGCGCGATGCCCTACGGCATGGCGTCCCGTGAAACGAGACCCAACATCAATGCTGCGCATCAGTCCAAAGTCTGCTGGAGCCAGCACCTCATACGAACGAGGATTCTTGAGCACTGCTTTTGTATGCACACCGGCTCTGTGCGCAAACGCTCCTGGAGCAGTGATCGGCATATTAAAGGGAATTGGCAAATCGAGGCACTCTGATACAAAGTGATCAAGTAGCGCCAGCTGCGTGAGATCGTACGTCTCCAGCAGCTCCGGGTAATGAATATAGAGTTGCGCGATCAGGCCACTGAGCGAGGCGATACCATTGCGTTCGCCGATACCCATGACGGTAACGTCGAGGCAATCCGCACCACCCTCCAGCGCCGCGACAGTATTAGCAATAGCACATCCGGTATCATTGTGCCCGTGGAACTCAATACCAACCTGTGGATAACGTTCAGTGCAGAGAGCGACAAGCCGCTCAACCTGTCGCGGTGTGGCAATACCAACGGTGTCGGGCAAACCAATGCGCTGCACTCCTGCCTCAACGACAGCGTCAAAGACGGTCAGCAGGTCAACCAGGTCGCTGCGAAAGGCATCCTCAGCGGAAAAGCGCACGTAGCGCCCAGTCGATCGGATGAGTCGAATCAACGGTACAGCGTCGGCGAGAAGCTGGTCGATGCGGCGGCCATGGCTGTAGGTACGGAGCTCTGCTGACGTTCCATAAAAGAGATTCAGGCCGAAAACAGATGTATCCAGTGCAGCCCGCACATCAGCCTCGACACAGCGCACATGTGCTACAACGTGCGCAGACAAACCAATTTCACATAGCGCTTGCACCGTCCGCCGCATCTCCGGCGAGACGGCAGGCGAAGGAACCTCTATGAACTCCACGCCGACGGCATCCAGTAAACGCGCAATCTTCAGTCGCTGCTCAAAGGTAAAGAAGGCACTGGTAAATTGCTCACCTTCGCGAAGCGTCGAATCGAGAATAGCCAGTGATCTCATTGTGTCGTTTCTCCTTGCAGGGCAAGTTCCCCCAGTACCAATTCAAGCACATCGATGGCATGCATATACTCGGCGACGCGTATATGCTCCTGAGGTGTATGATCGAGGCGCGAGTCACCGGGCCCATATGCAACGATGTTCTGTCCCCAGAACGGTCCCACGACATTCATATCCGCTGTCCCCGTTTTGTGCTTGAAGACTGGTTGTCCTCCGGTAGAGCGAATAGCAGATATGAAAGCTCGCGATAAGGGTATCGCACGCGTCGTCTGGAAGGCCGCCTCTTCACCTGAAAAACTGATTTGAGCCTCATCTTCGTAAGCCCATTGCTCCAGTTGGATACGCAAACCCTCGCTATCGTACCCGGGTGGTAAACGGTAACCAATAAGAAGCTGCGTCTGTTCCTCTAACCCATCTTGACTGCTGTTAATGCCGCGTAGCGATGGCATAAGCGCAGCAAAAGTAGAATGTGCCGCATGCTGCTCGTTCCAACCGGTGGCATGGTCACGCACTCGATTCCAGAAGGCCACAGCCACCTCGTTACCATTCTTATGCAGACCTGCGCTATGCTGTATCTGGCGCGTAACACAGTACTCCACCAGCAACCTGCCCTTATACCCAATCGTCACTGCCTGACTTCCACTCGGCTCGCCGATTATGCAGGCAAGAGGCCGATAGCGTTCTACGACTGCTCGCGCCCCACGAGAGGTCGCAGATTCCTCTTCAACAGCTCCTATCACAACAACTGGATGCTGCAAGGAGTCTAAGCGCCTGGAACGTACCAGCCGGGCTGTGGCACTCAGGAAAGCCGCCAACGGACCTTTGGCATCTACCGCGCCCCGGCCATACAGCACACCATCCTGTAATTTCACCGGAACGTGACCACGCACTGTATCCATATGACCGAGCAAGATAACAGGTTGCTGGTTCGTACTGGTTTCAAGAAGATGCGTGGTGGCTATGAAGTTTCCAGCCTCGTCTATAGAGGCATGCAAACCCATTTGCTGTGCCTGCTCAACCATGTACCGGGCTAAATCTCGTTCCCGTCCCGAATAGCTCGGAATAGTGAGCATGTTATAGAGAAGCGCTATTTCTGCGTTTGCATCACAGGTCAGGTTACCAGCGTGACCACGAGTGATCGCTCCCTCTATGTCGTGAAAGTGCCGCTGGGTCCCGTTCGTCCATGGTAGGGGTGATCCCTCGTGGGCGGGCTTATGCGGCTGTGTTGCACTCGTTCTTTCATTCGCCAACATAGTCCCTTGTGCTCGCCCTGTCACATCCCGTTCCACCAGTACCTCTTCTACCGCAGCCAGTACCCGTTCCAATTGTGCCTCCGTAATTACCAGCGGAGGTAACAGGCGAATGACGTTTGGGCCGGCCTGAAGAGCGAGGATGCCTCGTTCGAACAGTGCTTCGAGGTACGGTTGAGCGCGTCGGCTGAGCTCGATGCCAAGTAACAATCCTCTCCCGCGTACCTCGCGGATGAGCGGAGTTTGTAGCTTTCTTAGTCGATCAAGAGCGAGTGAGCCAAGTGCAGCCGCACGCTCAGGTAGAGCTTCTCGTTCAAGGATGTCGAGGCTGACGAGGGCAGCTGCGCAGGCCAATGGATTACCGCCAAAGCTGCTGCCGTGGATGCCCCTGGTAATACGCCCGCTCTCCATTACGCGCGGACCCAGGCAGACCGCTCCCATAGGAATACCACCGGCCAGGGATTTTGCGAGGCAGAGAATATCCGGCTGCAGGTCATAGTGGTCACAGGCAAAGAGAGATCCCGTACGCCCAAAGCCCGTCTGCACTTCATCAACAATCAGCAAGACCCCGCGTTCACGGCAAAGTGCTGAAAGACCCCGCACGTATTCATCCGAAGCCACGTGAACACCTCCTTCCCCCTGCACCAGTTCAATGATTACTGCCGCGGTCTGCTCATTGATGGCTGCTCGGGCAGCTGCGAGATCGTTATAACGTATATGGCTGACATCGGGAACGAGCGGCGCGAAGGGCTCACGGTAGTGCGGTTCCCATGTTGCCGAAAGCGCACCCATCGTGCGACCATGGAAGCCCCGCAGCGCCGCAACTATTCCTGCGCGCCCAGTGGCAATGCGTGCAAATTTGATTGCCCCCTCCACAGCCTCGGTACCGCTGTTGCATAAGAAGATGTGTGTGAGTCCTTCCGGCACAAGGCATGCAAGGCGTTCAAGCAAACGAGCCCGTACATCGTTGTAGACAATTTCTGGGCAGGTGATGAGGCGCAGTGCTTGCGCTGCAATGGCAGCAGCAACCTCTGGCCGTGCATGCCCGGCGCTCGCCACGCCGTAGCCTGCGGTGCAGTCGATATATTCGTGTCCATCGGCATCCCATAATAAGGCGCCGCTTCCCCGTACGATAACTACAGGGCGCTTACTGTACACGCCACAACTGTAGGTGTTTTCGAGGTCGATGGCAGCAATCATATGCCGATCCTTTCTCTTGAACTGTAGGATGATTCAATAGTTGTTCCCACTCCATTGAGCACCTCTAACAATGAGATGCTCCCAATACAGACTCGGGGCACACCGCCCTGTATGGCTTCCTGCGCACCCAGCAATTTCTTGCGCATACGGCCCTGGGCATATTCAGCGAAGTCTGCAATGCGTTCGGCAGGGATAGTACGGATGAGCGTAGCGTTGTCCCCTGGGTCGGCCAACAAACCGGGAACGTTCGTCATGATGACCAGGGCCTCGGCCTGTAGCGCGACGGCAACTGCAGCAGCTGCACGGTCTCCATCCACATTCAGGCGTTCTCCCTCCCGGCTTAATGCCAGCGGCGCGATGACGGGGGTATAGCCAGCATCAAGTAACTGCCGGAGCAGTCTATCATTCACCCGCTCGACCTGTCCGGTGTAGTCGTCGCGCAGTATTTGTAGGCGTCCCTCGGGAGTGAGCGAGCGTACAATTGACTTGCGTCTCGCCAGCAGCAGTCTCCCATCTACTCCAGCTAGCCCGAGGGCATTGATACCCTGTTGCTGCAAGCAGGCCACCAGCTCGGTATTGATCTGTCCGGCCACAGCCATAGCATAGACGCGCAGGGTTTCGCTATCCGTGTAGCGGCTAACCATCCCACCTGGTGAAGTAACCATACGTGCTGGGCGCCCCAAACGCTCAGAGAGCGAGTTCGTGAGATCAGATCCTCCATGCAGTACGACGATACGCTCTCCCTGAGCAACACACTTCGCTATCTCACACACGATGTTCGCAGTGGTGGCCCCGGAGCTACCGCCAATCTTTACGACAAGCGTCATAGCAAAGCTCTATCCTTCCTAATGTACAATCAATTGACCCTTTGGGCTTGCTCATGTATACTCTTCTTCATATAGAGGCGCAGCGCGAGGTCAGGGCTTGCTCTCTTTTACGATCCGCCTTGAGGATACTGCAAACAACTATACGGGATGCAAACCAGGAAAGGTCAATCCCAACGACTCGTCCCAACCGTACACGCAATTGAGAGCTTGTACAGCATTTCCGGCTGCGCCTTTCAGCAGGTTGTCCAGGGCAGCGATGATCACTACGCGCCTCCCTTCCTCCCTCGAAGTGTCTCCCAGACGCTTCCCTCCATCCGCCCCTACCCTCTGCTGAATAGGGTCGAGTTCAAAGCCGATATCGCAATAGTTGCTTCCCGCCAAAATCTTCGGTTCGGGATACCGGTAAACACCACTGCGTTCTTTGATCAGCCGGATGAAAGGCTCGTGTTGATAGGCTTCGCGATAGAGCCTCCACAAGGTACGCTCGTCTACATTCTCATTCAAAAAGGGATGGGCAGTAACAAGCACTCCGCGCACTAACTCGACCGCCGTTGCAGAGAAGGCGATGTGCTGGCGAAGTTCCCCGCCAGAGGCTCGACCAAGCTCCTGTATGAGTTCGGCAGTATGACGATGCCCGGTAGGTTGAAATGAGCGCACGGCACCGCTCCTATCGGGATGATGGCTGCCGGGACCTGGTGTGGCACCTGCTGCCGATGAGCCGACTTTGGCTTCCACTACGAGAGGAAGTGTATCGTCCACGAGACCAGCCCGGTAGAGTGGAGCCAATCCCAGGATGGCTGCAGTTGCCATACACCCGGTGCCACTTACAAGCGTCGCACCAGGCAGTTCCTCACGGTGTAGTTCAGGCAGGCCATAGACAGCCTCATCCAGAAGATGGGATGCGCAATGCGGCTCGCCATACCATTGTTCGTAAAGCCCGGCGGAGCGCAATCTGAAATCGGCTGAAAGATCGATGACGCGTGGCGCAATTGACCGGTAGCGTTCAATCTCCCTGGAGGCTAAGCCATGTGGCAGGCAAAGGAAAAGCAAATCGCATGATTTCAGATCGTCGGGATGACAGAAGCGCAAAGAACTGATTTTACGCAGATTCGGATGCACGCTATGCAAGTATTGCCCGGCATGACTGCCAGATGCCACCTGAGTCAATTCAACCCGTGGATGGAAGAGTAGGAGCCGCGCCAGTTCTCCTCCTGTATAACCAGACCCGCCAATGATAGCAACACGCAGGCGATTCATCTTACAGCCTCCTCCTGCGCGCAACTAAGTACATAGTCAAGCATTGCATTGGGTATATCAACGCCTGTTGGAGCAATGCTATTGCGGAACTCCATCGTGGCATTGATTTCATTGATCAGCAGGCCGCGCCGCTCGTCTTCAAGCACGTCGATTGCCAGGATACCCCCACCGACAGCCTGTGCAGCACGCACACACAGGCTATCAAGCTCAGGTGTAACCGGGCAATTGCTGGCAACCGCACCACGAGCGGTGTTTGTGACCCAGTGTTCACTTGTACGATAGATTGCACAGATGGTACGCTCACCAACGACAAACGCACGAATATCACGCTGCGGCTTGGCAATATACTCCTGTATATAGTGGATATGATGCTGATAGGAGCCGAGCGTCTCCCGGTGTTCGAGCACCGCTTCTGCAGCATCGCGGTCATTAATACGGGCTAGCAAGCGCCCCCACGACCCGGATGTGGGCTTAAGCACGACCGGATAACTCAACATATCCATACCTTTCATGGCCACCTGGGAATCAAAGGCCAGCATGGTATGCGGTGTCGGGATACCTGCACGGAGCAGCGCCAATGTCGTGAGCAGCTTATCGTTACACGTTGCAGTCACAGTTGCCGGGTTATAGACGCGTACGCCCCAGTGCTCTAATACATGCAGCATTGCTAACCCACGCGATTGACTCATGCTACGGCAGAGGACAGCATCATACTCACGCCATCGCTCATCAGGATATGACAGGTCAAGCAGCAATTCTCCATCATCAACGATGTCAAATGCAATTGCCCTCTGTCTCAGCGCATCGATCAATAGTCTCTCTTCCACGCGAATGCGCGATGTGAGAATAGCCAGGCGCATCGTGTCACTCTCCCCAATCTTCTTCAACCTGGGGTGCCAGCGCTACGGCCGGTGGTTCCAGGCGCAGTACTTCCAGTTCCGCGTTACAATCAGGACAATAGGTGATCTCCCCAACCAGGAGACCTTGCACAGTAATTGCGGCTTCACATTCTGGGCAGTGTGCCATTGGTTGTAATCCTCCTTTTCGACTACATGACGCTAGACAAACAAAAACGCTCATCGTCCTTCGTTCAGGAAAGGACGATGAGCGTTATTCACAGCTCTCGTGGTACCACCTTCATTCGTTGATGCCTCACGACATCAACCTCGTCGAGTACTAACATACTCCCGCCCGTTAACGGGGGCCTCCGGCAGAGGTCTACTCTCGCTTGAAGCGATTTCTTCTCGCGGCTCCGGGCTTTTTTTCACAGTGTATTGACGTATGGGCTTTCCACCAACCGCCCACTCTCTGGACGCAACAGCAACTGTTACTCGTCCCATCGATGCTTCTA
>VBHS01000126.1 GCA_005881295.1 Chloroflexota bacterium | reverse complement strand
TTCCTGAACCATGCTTTGTGGTTCTCGTTGCAGCACAGATGGTTTGTTGACGAGAAGAGCGATTGCGATTCCCACCAGCCAGATCACCCAGGCGACATGTCCTACCGTCAGAAGAGACAAGAAAATCGATCCAGGAGCAGTGTTGACAAAGATTTGTTCAAAACTCCCAAGTATGATTCCCACCCCTCCTATGATTCCGATCCAGTGGAACCACACGTTCCTATGAGACGAGCGCAGGAGCATCACCGCCAGAAACACGCTCCAGAGACCACTGAAGATGTTGTAGAAGAATTCACCAATGGTTAATCCCAGAAAGTAGCTTGTGCCTTGATAGGCGACATCGAGCGCTGCGTGTGTGGCTGCATCTGTCTGAGGATTGGTGTAGATGTGCGAAAAGTAGGGCAAGACAATCAACCAGCGTGAAGCGGCGATCATTTGGGTGCTCCCTGCTACGACCATACAGATGAGAACCAGCAGCCGCAAAGGAGTTTGCAGGTGAGTATACATACGATACACTAAGGGGCCGAGCAGAACAAACAGGACGCCGGTGGCCATAAGCGCGTAGTACGTGAGAAAAACGGAGATCGGATGCCGCTGATAGGCCGGAAAGGCTAATGCTCCTGAGTCCTCATCGATGCCAAGCATATCATGAAGGATGAGGAGCGTTGGGACCGCAATCGTGCCAATGAGCAGCAAGATGGCTGTAAGACGAGTAAGCGTGCTGGAAGGCTCGCCAGATGCCTGAAGCTCTTTTCTCGCAGGGTTACTTTTCATTCTCTTTCCTCTCTTTGGGTTTGAACAGGTCGCATGATGCTGTCTGTTGACCTGTTTCTCGTTGCTAAAAAAAGTCATAAGCAAGGACTCACGCGCATGCGCTAGTGAGCAACCTCTTCTAGAGACTGACCTGTCGTCCTGGGACCAAGCAAGCCTACATCCAGGCTCACGATACCCATGATGATGGCGCAAGCGGTGAAGACCGCGATGGGACCAGAGGTTTGCAGCAGGGGAAGAGCCACAAATGGCAGGATGCCACTGGAAAGACGGCTCAAGCTGTAGGCCACCCCCACAGCCGTTCCGCGCATACGGGTGGGGAAAATTTCTGCCTGATAGATGTGATAGCCATTAGAGAACACCTGACTGACCACCGTCAGCAGAAAACCGGAGGCAAGAATGAGTGGGACCGAGGTCGCAAACCCAAAGACAAGACCAAAGAGTGCCATCAGGAGGGCGGTTCCAATAATCAACCACTTGCGCTCCATACGCTCGACGATGAGAACCGAGAGCCATGATCCCAGAGGATACCCAAGGGCAATGGGCGCAGTATATGCCAAAGTGTTGACGACACTGAAGCCTTTGGCGACCAGGATAATCGGAGCGAGCGAGCCAAAGCCATAGAAACCAACGGCCTGAAAGAACTGGAAGATCAAGAGCATGATAGTGCGCCTGGTGTAGACGCCGCGAAAGGACTCCGCGAGCGTCACACGTTTCGGCAACTCCACCGTCATGAGGGTCGGTGGTGGCAATTCGGCCAGATGCAGTTCACGCATGGCGGCTTGCTCAATCCCACTGATCGCAGCCTCGGCGGCGACTGTTTTCTGGCGGATCTCGAACCAGCGCGGAGATTCGGGAAGACCACGACGGATAAACCAGACGACAAGCGCGCCCAATGCCCCCACGACGACCAACCAGCGCCATCCTGCCATGAGGAAGGTGGTTGAGACAAGCACTTTTGAGAGCAGACCCGCGATCGGCACTCCCAGCAAGCCAACGGTATAGGTCCTTGCGGTGTAACGCCCGCGCACCTGGCGGGGAAGCATCTCACTCAGATAGACATCGGTGAGTGGAGGGGTAGCCCCAAGCCCGATGCCAGCAAAAAAGCGAAAAATGATCACCCAGGTCACGTTGGGAGAAAAGGCTATTGCCAGTGAGAAGAGCGAGTAGATCAGCAAATCAATCAAGAACATGGTGCGTCGGCCAAAGTAGTCTGAAACAATGCTGAGGACGAGAGCACCAACAAACATACCGAAGAAACCTGAAGCGATGATTGCTGCTGTCTGAAATGCGTTCAAGTGGTAGATGTTGGCCAGGATCGCCGCTAACAGACCTCCTAAAGCGACATCGAAGAGATCAAAGAACGTTCCGACCCCCAAAACAAAGACGAGCTTGCGATGCAAGGAAAAAAGAGGAACGCGATCAATTCGTGCGGCAATCGTTGCTTGTTTGTTAATCACAGCCATTGGTGTATCTCTTTCTTTTTTTAGATGATCCGGCATCTCAGGAAGTCTAGATAGAGAGTTTCCTGAAGATGCGGTTCAGTGTCTCTCTCTTTAGCACCGCTGGAGAATGCTCTCGCCTTCAGGAAGCGTAATCTCGACGTTCATCAGCGGGGAAAACTGTTGTCCTCCATGGAGGTCTCCATCCCCAAGCTCACCTTGAGGAAGAGGACGGGGAATAGAGAACTTGAATGCGAAGGCATTATCACACTCAAAGAAGCGCACTGTCTGCACCGGACACGCATAGAGCGCGGCAAACATGTGTGCATTGAGGCTTCGTGATGCTTTAACGAGCCGATAATGCTCCTTGTCAGTAAACATAATGTCAAAGGTCAGGAAGAACGGTCCAGCGTTCTTACTACGGATCAACGTTGCTATATCTGCAAGTTTCATTTCAATGCTCCTTAGTTCGTGGGTATCAATGCAGTTCATCCGATCCTGATGTACTTCGTGCGAAACAGCTCCAGTGGAGAGTGGGGGATGATCACATGGTGTAGATTGAAACGGTAGACAGCTCCACGCTCAATATATGCTGGATTGTAGAGACACGCGAAGGTGGTGGTAGCGCCGTGCCATTCTGCGATGGGATAGTGCAGGAGCGGCTGGCGGCTGAGCTTGGCAATGGTGGTGGCAAGTTGCTGGGTTGTGGCCGTGACCTCCAGGACAATCCCTACCTCTTTGGGGACTGCCGCACGATTGGGTTCCAGTGACCCCATCACGCCGTCACGTCCATAGACGTGGAACATGAGATGATAGTCGTCCTCTTTGGCCGCCTGATCGCCCAGCACCCTCGCAATGGTCTCCTCGATGTACATGCGAACATGGGCCAGCCACCTGTCAAGTTGTCGGAGTAGGAACGGATCGCGTATCCCACCAATGATGACTGACTGATACCCTAGCAGTTCTGCGCCTTCCAGCTTAACCGTGTAGGGGTCTACCGGCTGAAAGTGGCTGTTGGCCACGCGGACCGTGATCGGATCGACGGCTTCGTAGGTCGCCTCGGTAATATCGACGATACCAGAGTTTTCGGTGAAATGAAACGGGTCCACATTTTCATACAAGCTGTGGGCCGCAACACTCTGAGGCGTACAGCGCAACCCCTGCCCAAAGGGCTTAACGAGAAAGTGGTCCTGTCGCAGATGCACGAACATGATCCCCTTCCCGGCAGTCTCACAAGCCAGCGTGCCGCATTCCACAACCTTGCCCGCGTGCCATGCCAGCCCTTCTGGAAAGCCGTGCAAGATGGGCAACGCGGCATACAACGCCGAGTCGCTGCAGCGACCGGCAAGGATAAAATCAACTTCCTCCGCAAGCGCTTTCTGTAAGGGTTCGGCACCCATCATCCCGACAATGTGTGCGCTCCCTTTGATCGTGTCTTCGTCCACGTGAGGTGCGGCGTCAAGTGGCTTGAGACGCCCCTGACGGAACACTTCGACCAGCGCATCCTTGTCCTGTTCCGCGTAAATCACCGCCACGCGCAATTTTATCCCCATCTCCCTCACAATCTCGTTGACGATATCAAGCGTCCAGTCCACCTGTCCATCTTCCCCTGCTGTCCCAGCGGAGCCGATCAAGACCGGAATTCCCGCGCGGTGACCAGCATCTAGAAAGGCAGCAATGTCACGCTTGACAGCTTCGCGCGCAAAAGCGGGCTGCCCGGAACCAAGAGAGAACGGACCCGCATCTGTGGTGCCTGCGTCGCACGCGATAAAATGGGGGTTCTCCTTGAGCGCTTCATCAAGCGAACCTATATCAACTCCTGCCCCAACCAGCGTGCCAGCGATATATCGTATTTCATCCATGGTGCTATTTCCCTTCTGCCTTTCATAACATTGCCTCAATTCCACCATTTAGAATCCTTCCCTTGCTTGTACAAATCTCGTCAATGCCGCAACACAGCAGAAAACTGTCAACAATTATCGTGGAACAAACCGTTGGCAGTCTGATGTATAGGCATTTACGCCTTAAACTGTTAACACTTTATCTAAAGTATAGGGTGAGAAACAGATTTTGTCAAGGCTTTTTGAGCAAATTGTCAACAGTTTGAAGTGCGAAAAGAGAAAAGAGGGCGTTTACTTGACATTCCTGGTCGCTGCGTCTTATAATTGTCAACACTTCTACCTTTTTGGGAGAGTCAGGTTGGAAGATCTGCATGAAGAAGGGAGAGGAGAAGATAGATAAGTTTCCCTGGAAAACAGGAGAGGAGTGCTTTTTATGGCAGGCGAAGATCAAAGCATCAAGACCGATAGTCAGCGGGAAATGGCGCGGGTACTGGAGAGCGCAGATCGAACGAATCCACGCGTGACCTCCATTGCGCAATGGATTGGATGCGCGATTATCGAAGGTCGCTTGCAGCCTGGAGATGATCTCAATACCGTCGATCTCTCGAAGCAATTTCAAACGAGCCGCACGCCGGTCAAAGAGGCGCTCTTGCTGCTTGAAAAAGAAGGTTTAGTGACCATTCCGCCGTACCGTCGTCCCTTTGTTACACGGGTCAGCCTCGAAGAGGTACGTGAGATCTACCAGGTGCGAGTGAATCTCCTGATGCTCACCGCAGAATTGATTGTGAACACCGCCTCAGATGAGGATATCGCCTCGCTCAGAGCGTTCCTGCTGCCAATGCGTGAGATGGCAGCGGCTCACGATATTGATGGGGTGTTCTGGGCCAGTGTGGCCTTTCGCAATAGGGAAGCCGAGATAGGCGGCAACAGACAGGTGAAGCGTATCCTGGATTCATTAGGATTACGAACACTTCAGTTACGTCACCTGAGTATGAAGCTTGGGCGCACTTATGCTGAGCAAAGACTCAGTGACAGGGAACGTCTGGTGGGCGCATATGAGGAACGCGACGCTTCTTTAGCCGTGGCGTTAACAGGTGCTATGGTCAGGAGGTCGCTCAAGATCTTTGAGCAGTCTGAAGATGTTCGCGCAAAGAAGGACAGCGGCCAGGTGGCGTGATACGTGCGCTTCTCTACGAACGCTTACAAACGTAGGTGAGCGAAGTTGCCCCTTTTCATCCTCTTAGGGTATAATAATGCAACATTAACAGCGTAATCATTAGTCAAGTTCGTTGTGTCCATCAGGGTTTTCCCCTCTACCAAGGAGCATCATGGCCGAGCAACTCAACATTATTCTTGTTCCACATACACACTGGGATCGTGAATGGTATTTGACCTTCCAGCAGTTTCGCGCACGGCTTGTCCATACGATCGATAAGCTGCTCGATATCCTGGACCGCGATAGCAATTTCACGTATTTCATGCTCGACGGTCAGACAATTGTGCTCGATGATTACCTGGAAGTGCAACCGGAGCAGGAAGAACGGCTTAAAAAGTATACGCGCGCCGGGCGCATCAATGTGGGCCCGTGGTTTATTCAGCCCGACGAGTTTCTTGTCAGCGGAGAGTCGCTGATTCGTAACCTGCAGGTGGGGTTGCAGCGGGCCACCGAATTTGGAGAGCCGATGCGCATTGGCTATGTCCCCGATTGCTTCGGCCATATCGCGCAGTTGCCGCAAATCCTGCAGGGATTTGGTATAGATAACGCTGTCTTCTGGCGCGGCGTAGGGGCTGAAGCGCGCAAGAGCGAATTTCTCTGGGCTGCACCCGATGGGACGCGTGTGCTGGTTATTCACCTCGCTGACGCGTTAGGGTACTCGAATGCGCGCATGATGCCGCTTGCGCCGGATGAATTTGTCTCGCGCGTCAAGTTGCTCACGGCGCAGATATTGCCGAAGGCAACCACCGATACGCTGCTCTTTATGAATGGCTCCGACCACCTGGAGCCACAAGATGGTCTACCAGAGGCGATTGCGGCAGCGAATCCACTGCTGGCGCATATCAGTCCAGAGCAAGAAAAAATGCTTGCTGAATTTGGACAGGTGCAGCAGAACGGAGACATAAAGCATTTTGATGGCATCAATGTACGGATCGGTACGCTGCCCCAATATGTCGAGACCGTTCGATCACAGAATGGGAAGCACGAGGGGAGAAAAGAAGAAGGTGGGAAAGAGGGAGCACAAGAGGACTTGCAAGTCCTGACCGGTGAGATGCGCAGCGGCCAATTTTCGCATTTGCTGCCGTCGGTCCTCTCCTCGCGCATGTGGATCAAGCAGCAGAATGCTGCGACGGAACACCTGCTGGAACACTGGCTAGAGCCCCTGACGGCGTGGGCATGGAAGCTTGGAGCGACATATCCCGCCGGTTTAGTCAGAATGGCGTGGAAGTACCTGCTACAGAATCATCCTCATGACAGCATCTGCGGCTGCAGTATCGACCAGGTACACCGTGAAAATGCGGTACGATTTGCGCAAAGCCAGCAGATCGCGGAAAGTGTCATCACTCAGGCGATGCAGGGTGTTGCTGAGATGGTGGATACTCGGGCTCCTATTCAGGCGACGCATACACAACATAAACCCATTCCCATCGTGGTATTTAACCCTGCTCCTGGACCGCGCACAGAGATCGTGCAGGCAGTTATTTCATATGCTGGTACACTGCGCTCGGCTGTGATCACCGACGAACAGGGCCAGCACGTGCCTTTCACTACTGTCAACCGCTGGAGACAGGAGCTTGGTTCTGCACAACTGCCACGAGAGACGGTCGCGGCAGCTGTGATGCTGATGAGTGCCGATGCTCCCGGTGAGTTTATCCGCATGGCGGAAAACACGGCGGCAACGATGCTGGGGAAACCCGAGGGTTCCTACGAGATTTTACGCGTGCATATCGATACGCAGCAGCCGAACGTGGCCAATATCGAGGTGCTGATCGCGCCACGCGGTATTGCTACCGGCAGGGACCATGAATTGCTGGCGGCAGAGCAGCAGATACTCGCCCTATTGCAGCGCGAGGATATCCATATGTTGAACATATCGGCCATCGACCAGGCGCGAGAAACTATCGATTTTGTTGCCAACGAGGTGCCGGCCTATGGACTCAAAACCTTCTGGGTCTATCCACGAGGTATCAAAGAGGAGACATCCACTACCGCGGCCAGTGCACTTTCAGGCGAGCAGCAGCGTATAGAAAATGAATGGTACCGCGTGGAGGCGAGCGCGGAAGATGGCACACTGACGATTACCGATAAACACACGGGCGCTATCTTTACTGGCCTCAACCGTTTTGTCGATGGCGGTGATACCGGCGACCTGTACAACTATTGTCCACCTGCACAGGATGTTCTGGTCAGCGAGCCGCTTGAGCCACCAAAGATCGAGCTTGTCAGCACGGGACCTGTGCGCGCGGTACTGCGCGTAAGTGGGCGCTGGTTATTGCCCAGCGCCGTTTCCGCCGACAGGACGGAACGCAGTTCGCGTACAACCGCCTGTCAGATTGTCAGTGACATATCGCTCACTCCTGGCGTTCGTCGCGTCGATATCCATACCAGTTTTGATAATAAGGCAAAGGATCACAGGCTACGGGCGGTTTTTCCGGTACCGTATCGTGTAGAGGATGTTGCCGCCGAGGGCACATTCGAAGTACGAACGCGCCCGGTCGCTGCCGAGCGGCCCGCGGACGTTGCTGATTGGTCGGAGGAGCCGGTCAATACATTTCCCCAGAAACGGTTTGTCGATATCAGCAACGGGACCACCGGGCTAGGGGTGCTCAATCGCGGGCTACCCGAGTACGAAATACTCCAGGATGGGCCGGGTGTCGCGCCGGGGCAGATGGCGGTCGCGCTCACGCTCATATTCCTGTACGGGCCGTTGTCCCTCTTTCTGATGTAAGTAACGAAGAGCATTGGGGGAAACTCCCTGTCGATAGAAGGCATCCACGGGAGGGATTCCTGTCTTCATGCGCAAGGCTGCTCGAAGTTGAGCCGAGTGAGATCGTAGTGAGTGCGATCAAGAGGAGCAACACGGGAAAAGGACTGATTGTTCGCCTGTACAATCCTTTTTCGCACGCGGTTGAGGCAAGCATACGGCCAGGGGTTGATTTAGCGCGGGCATTTGTGGCAAACTTACAAGAGGAGGAACAAGAGCAGCTCTTCTGGAGCGGTGACGAGGGAGAGCCTTTGCACGTCGGTTTACGTTCGGGGGAAATTAAGACCATTCTGTTCCAATAGGTGAAAACACATTCACAATAATTGAAGTCACAATAGTCCTATCTTGTTGCCGTTTTCTTATTGTGTACGTCTTAATTGAAGACACTAAACTATGTATATCCTGAAAGGGGCTTTAGTCCTGCGATGACACATACACTTATGACGCATGTTCTGACTACTATATTTACCACGGGGCCGGCGGCAACACCCACGGCCGTTCCCAGTCCCACAGCGACAGCCACTTCAGGCAGTTCTACTCTGTCTACCATAACAGGCTACCTGGGAATCTTCATTGGCTTCCTCGTTACCTTTATCGTTATTTTCTGGCTCAGCCTGATTATCTGGACCTTCCGTGATATACGGTCGCGAACACAAGACTTCTTATCGCAGGTATTGGCGACGCTGCTGGTGACGGTCTTCTTCATTGGTGGTCTGTTCATTTATATGATTTTGCGTCCGCGGCAGACGCTGGCTATGCCCTTCTTGCGGCCAAAAGCTGAAGCGGCCGTGCCCCAAGTGCGAGCGTCTGCTGGAGTTGCGGTGGACCTTCTGCCCCTATTGTGCCACTAACCTGACTGGCGCGCCAATACAGAGTATGCCGGGGATGGCAGGTATGCCTGCTATGCCGGGCGTGCCAATGCAAGGAATGCCTCCCAGTGGTCCTGGTGTCCCTATGAGCGGGCCAAGGTATTAAAGCCTCTTGAGCGACCACAGCTCCAGAGGGCGACCACAGCTTCTAGGGGGCGATCCTTTGCGGTCGCCCTGGTCGTGCTTACTCTGATGGTGGGGTAGTCATGCGGCTTCTGAATTTTCTTTATGGCCTATTATGTGGTATAATGAAGCGTCGGAAAATGCGGCGATTTTGCCGTATTTTCTATTTGATAAAAGAATAATTTGTTAAACGATGGCATTCAGCCCTTTGGTTGGATGAGGATTGAATATATAAGGTTACGTTGGCAGCACAGTCCTCCACTATGGGATGACCTTCCTCTTTGATTACACAACAATCACCGAAGCTTCGCTTCACATGATCTCGCAAAAGGTGCAGGCTCTATGGCAAAAACGAGAGAATCAATTATGACAGAACAATCCGATGATCATCACGCTCTAATTAACGATAGCGCAACCAGAAATGGCAGTGGGAAGATGAATGGGAACGGGAACGGCGGCGAAAATGGTTACAGTGAACAAAATATCCAGATTCTCGAAGGTTTAGAAGCTGTACGGGTGCGTCCCGGGATGTATATTGGTGCAACCGACCAGCGTGGCCTACACCACCTGATCTATGAAGTTGTCGATAACAGCATCGACGAAGTGATGGCCGGTTTTGCCGATACCATCGTTGTCACCATCCATGCTGACAGCTCGGTGACTATTGAAGATAATGGGCGCGGTATTCCTGTCGAGGAGCATCACCAGCGTCCCGGCCTCTCCACGCTTGAAGTGGTCATGACCATCCTGCACGCAGGAGGAAAATTTGGCGGCGGCGGCTACCAGATCAGCAGCGGGCTGCACGGCGTGGGCGTTTCTGTCGTCAATGCGCTCTCCGAGTGGTGCCAGGTCGATGTCAAACGCGACGGCATCCTCTATCGCCAGCGCTACGAACGGGGTATAGCCGTCACGCCTCTTTTGGAAGTGGACCCCGTTGAAGATGATGATACAGGTACCATCACCTCCTTCTTACCTGACCTGACGGTGATGGAGTCGCGCGACTACAGTTTTGAAGTGCTGGCGCAGCGTTTTCGCGAGATGGCCTATCTCAATCGCGGCCTGACAATCGCGCTCTATGACGAACGCAGCGATCGCGAAGCGACCTTTTACTTTGAAGGTGGGCTGGTCTCCTTTGTGCGCTACCTGAATAAGAACCGCGGCCGTCTCCAGTCTCGCCCGGTCAGCACCACTCGCGAGATCGATAATGTGAAGGTCGAGCTGGCGGTACAATACAACGATAGCTGGACCACTACAGAATTTTCCTTCGCCAACGGCATCAACACCGTTGATGGCGGTATGCATATTACTGGCTTCCGCAGCGCGCTCACGCGTTCGCTTAACGACTACGCGCGCAAGATGAATTTCCTCAAGGAGAAGGATAGCAACCTCACGGGTGACGATGTGCGCCAGGGTTTGACGGCTGTGCTTAGCGTTAAACTGCCCAATCCACAATTTGAGGCGCAGACAAAGGCCAAGTTGAACAACGCGGAGGTCCGCCCTATCGTTGAGGTGGTGACGGCGGATATGCTCACCAAGTACCTGGAAGAGACGCCGAGCGAGGCCAAATTCATCATCGAGAAGTGCCTGACCTCCGCGCGAGCACGTGAAGCGGCGCGGGCTGCACGCGAGCTGATTCAACGCAAGAACGCTTTGGACACGACGCTGCCGGGCAAACTTGCCGACTGTTCTGAGAAACACGCCGACCGTTGCGAATTGTACCTGGTCGAGGGTGATTCGGCGGGTGGCTCCGCCAAGCAGGGACGCGACCGTCACTTCCAGGCTATCCTGCCGCTGCGCGGTAAGATCTTGAATGTGGAGCGTGCGCGCCTCGACAAGATGCTGGAAAACCAGGAGATCAAAAATATCATTACGGCGATCGGCGTGGGGATTGGCGAGCAGTTCAACATGGCAAGGTTGCGCTATGGTCGCATTGTGATTATGTGCGATGCCGATGTTGATGGCGCCCATATTCGCACTCTGTTGCTGACTTTTTTCTACCGTCACATGGAGCAGTTGATTACGGGTGGGCACCTGTATATTGCGCAGCCGCCGCTCTTCCATATTCGCAAGGGGAAACAGGTGCAGTTCGTCTATACTGATGAGGAGCGCGACGCTCTGGTTGACGCTTACAAGGCCGAGCACAATGGCAAGGAGCCGGAGGTGGGCAGGTATAAGGGTCTAGGTGAGATGAACCCGGAGACGCTGTGGGAGACGACGATGGACCCGGAGAAGAGGACGATTCTGAAGGTGAATATCGAGGAGGCTATCGAGGCTGACAAGACTTTCAATATGCTGATGGGGGACGAGGTGGGGCCCAGAAGGAGGTTTATTGAGAGTCATGCTAAGAGTGCGAATTTGGATGTGTAAGGGGGGCATTTGCTGCTGCAAAGCGGCAGGAAGAACTGAGTCAATGTAACACCATTGTTCCCGACATTGAAAAAGGAATCTATCCTTTCAAGGGGATGAAACTCTCCCGCGCTGATGTTGAGTGGCTCCTGGCAGCACATCAGAATGGGTATGGGCCGGTGAGAGATGAGAACCACGCAAGCGCGAAGAACTGGACCTATGTGGTGCTGATTT
>VBHS01000125.1 GCA_005881295.1 Chloroflexota bacterium | reverse complement strand
TGCGCGGATACTGCTTTGGAGACAGCTTCTGCTGCTCCCACACCAGGAGACGGCGGCCATCCTCCAGGCCAGGTAGTGTAACTGCCACGTCAGCCTTCAAGATCGCTCCAAGCTCGCTGGCTGCCCTCTTTCCCTGGGCCAGTTCGTCTTCCAGCGCCCCTTTTTTGAGTAGAATGATTTGACCTCCTACGCGACAAAAAGGGGCTGCATACTCTAAAAGCGCAGGGAGGGATGCTACTGCTCGTGCAGTAACTACATCAAAAGCCGCACGATACTCCTGTTTGTGGCCGACGTCTTCTGCACGGGCATGTACAGCTTCGACGTTTTTCAGGTGCAGAGTCTCGATCATATGCTGTAAGAATGCCACTTTTTTCCTGGTAGCTTCTACTAATACAACCTGCCACTGCGGGCGCACAATCTTGAGAGGAAGCCCAGGGAAGCCGGCGCCTGAACCAATGTCCAGCAGGCGTGTACGAGGATTATCATAGACCTTCAAAACGGACAACGAATCAAGGAAATGTTTAATCAAAACCTCCTCTGGGCCGGTAATCGCTGTGAGATTCATGCGGGTGTTCCAGTCAAGCAGTTCCTGCCGATAGCGCAGGAACTGTTCCAAGATTGATCCCTCCGGATTATCTGACGCGACGGTAAACACACGCAGACATTCAACAAATATATCCAGCGAATTATTGTCCATTGAATGACCTTCCGAAATTTGGAGAGAAAAAAACTCCCACCCCCTAAGGGTGGGAGTGTCAATCACGAAACAATCTTCCGCTTGCTATTCAGGTAATCAACCAGCAGGTATTCACCCAGATTGTTCTTATCTGCATAGAAGGTACGTCCGTGGTTGATCTGCGACATCTGGTTCACAAAAGCAATCATCCAGTTATCGTCCTCCAACATGAAGGTATTGATGGTAATGCCCTCGCGAGTACAACGCTGTACTTCCAATAGCGTCTGCTGCTCTGCCATGTGATTATATGGCCAGTTAAAGAGCCATTCGCCGTCTTCGTACCAGACCGTTGGACCCCCGTCGGTTATCATGATGATCTGCTTGTTCACACCGCGATGACGCGCCAGAAGTTGGCGTGAGAGCATCAGGCCGTGGGCCATATTTGTACCCTGCTGATTATCAAGAGTACTCATCTCGATCAGCTCATTGGGCTTAAATTCCTGAGCAATACGTGAAAATCCGACGATATAGAGGTTGTCACGCGGAAACTGCGAGCGGATCAGGCTTTCTAACGCGACAGCCACCTTTTTTGCAGCAGGTTGACAGCCGTTGTAGATCATACTCAGGCTCATATCGATCATCAAAACGGTTGATGATTGGGTGGTAAACTCAGTGCGATAGACCTCAAAATCTTCTTTTTGCAGTCCAACGGGTGTGCCTGTCCCACGCCGGTGCAGCGCATTCATCAGGGTCTTTTCCAGGTCAAGCAGGAAGGGATCACCGAACTGGTACACTTTACTTTCATCGGTACGCTCACCTCCTACTCCACGGAAGGGACTGACATGTCGACCGAAACCATCGCGCTTGAGTTTATTAAAGATGTCCTGCAGGGCCTTCTGCCCAATTTTACGAATGCCGCGAGCGGTCAACTCCCAACGGTTGCCTCGTTTCTGAATATAGCCCGCCTCTTCCAGCATCTTCATCAACTCTTTCAGTTGCTCAACCGATTGGTACTCCTCGTCGCCTAGCAGTTCTTTAACCTTCTCACTATCGATAGCTTCCAGGTTATCCATACGACGGGCTTCACTAAGCTGATCTTCAAGCCCCTCCATCTGCTGCAAACGGCTCATCATGCGCATTGCCTCATTGAGAGGAAGTGACTCGTCTCCGCGGAAGTTGAAGCGCGTACGCATATTTTCCATAGGCGCTACGGCCTCAAGATTCTGCGCCAGTTCCATCAAGTCCACGCGGATGCGGTCATCACCCATGAGCTGTTCCATGAGATTCTGTAACTCTTCTTGCTGCTCTGACGAGAGGTTATCCATAATGCCCTGCATTGCCGCCATCTGCTGCTGCATCTGTTCGATCAGATCATCCAACGAATTGACACCAGGGAAGTACTCACCGTGCTTCTGCATAAACGAATCGAAATCCGGCTCTTTACCTTCTTGTCGCTCGCGCAGCATTTTATTCAGGTCGCGAATCATCTCACGCATGCGTGCAATATCTTCGGGGGTCATGTTCTGGAGTGACTGTTGCATCCCCTGGAAGAACTGCTGCATCATCTGCTGTTGCAGGCTATCCATCAGTTCTTTGAATTTTTCCCGCGCCTGGTCGTCCATAAAATCATATTCAGAGAGCCCTTTGACCTGACCGGGTATATCTGCAGGCAGATTATCAAGGTAATCCTGCTTGCGTTTGGCGATCATCTCCAGCATCTTGCGTTTCTGCTCAGGGGTGAGATCGCTACCATTCTCGCCACCGGACTCACCTTGCTGGCCCTCCTGGCCCTGCTGGCTTTGGCTCCCAGGTGACTGTTGTTGATCCTCCTGTCCCTGCGCTCCTTTAGCAGGTTGTTGAGCTGCCTGTTGCTGATCAGATTGTTCCCCATCCAGGCGGCGCTGGATACCCGCGCGTTCGAGTTGCTTGATCTCCTCAAGCTTCTCGCGCAGGTCGTCCATTACACCGGAGGCCATATTGTAACGATTGAGCTGCTGATTGCGCTGCTCGCGCATGCGCTCCATCAACTCTCGCAGCCCCATGGTGCGCCGCCCATCGTCGCTTCGCATACCATCTTGCATCAGGCGCTTGAGCGCCTGTTGCAGGTTTCCATTTTCCATGTAATCATCCGAAAGGGCCTTCAGGATTTCGTCAGCATCAAGTCCCTCGACTTGCTGCGTACCATCCCAGCGCGAATACCCATAGCGGTTCTTAAAAAAGCGTTCGAACATGGCAGTGTTCCTTTAGCGTCGATAGCGTATCTTACCTCTGACTTCATCCTTATTAAGACGCCGGTTCAGGTGTAGACCTTCGAGAATAAATTCAATACTTGACGCAATACTGGCAGGGCTACCGCGTCCGTTCAATTTATCGATGGCTTTGCTCAAACCGCCTACCTTCGAAAGCTGGTTCACGTACTCCATGGATGGCATATCGTCACCCACATGCACGCTTAAACCGCGTTCAAACCCTGCGACCAGTTGCTCAAATTCACGGTTCTCAAAGTAATCGCCAAAGACGCTGAGTACTGCTGCGTTGATAAGCTTCTGTACAACACGTTCTTCTTTGATATCACCGACAGTATCAAGCTCAATCTTGCCAGAGGTGGAGGCGAATATAGCAGACAGATCGCTGATCCGCGGTGCCACGTAGCGCTCTTTGAGCCGCAAAGCGCGACGACTGGCACTGCTGAGCACATTCTCAAAGTTCGAAATGGAGACACGCACGCTAACGCCCGAACGCTGACTGATATCGTTGCTACGCCTGGCCAGTTGGGTAATCTCAGCAATGATTTCTTTCATAAACTGCGGGAAAATGATTTCTAATCCCTCAGTGATAAAGTGATTGCTTTCGGATTCCATGATCTGGATCTCATGCTCCACAGTACGTGGATAATGGGTGCGAATTTCAGAACCTACACGGTCTTTGAGCGGCGTAATGATACGTCCACGGTTGGTATAGTCTTCGGGGTTGGCGCTGGCGACGACATATACATCCAGTGGCAGGCGAATTTTATAGCCACGAATCTGTACATCGCGCTCTTCCATGATGTTCAGCAGGCCTACCTGAATACGTTCAGCCAGATCTGGCAGTTCGTTGATGCAGAAAATCCCACGGTTTGTCCGTGGAATCATGCCATAGTGAATCGTCAGCTCGTCCGAGAGATAGCGACCCTCTGCGACACGAACGGGATCAACCTCGCCGACGAGATCAGAGATGGTGATATCAGGTGTCGCCAGCTTCTCGCCGTAACGCTTATCGCGAGGCAACCAGGCAATCTCAACGTCATCGCCACGTTCCTCTACCCTATCACGGCATGCCTTACAGATAGGCTCATAGGGATTGTCATTTATCTCGCAGCCAGCAATGACCGGCACGACTTCATCTAACAGATTTACAAGATTACGCGCCATACGTGTCTTTGCCTGGCCACGTTCACCTAGAAAGATAATGTCCTGGCCGGAGAGAATAGCGTTTTCTATCTGTGGAATAACTGTCTCTTCATAGCCGATAATTCCAGGGAACAGCTCTTCGCCTCTACGTATCTTCTGGATGAGATTTTTCCGCAACTCTTCTTTGACAGGAAGTAACCTATATCCACTTTCACGCAACTCACCAATAGTGCGTGGACGAGTTGTAATGGTCATTCAGTTTTGTGCTACCTTTCTTGGGGCCTGGATACATGGAATGCATGTTCGGGAAAGGGGACAAACAACCAATCCGACATAATCCCACTGTACCATCAATGTGTGGAACCAACTTGATTCTACCGCTTCAAGCAAGAAAACGCAAGAGCAGTCAATGGCAGATCAACAATCGCCCGCAGAAGTCCCTGAGCGACAAGCTTCAAGCAAGAAAACGCAAAAGCAGTCAATGGAAGCGGGTATTGATGTTTCTACCAAACAGGAACATCAACATCTGCCCAAATCACCGATTCTGAGTATTGATTGGCGCGAGCGCCGCCCGGTAAAAGCTGTCGCGCGACTTGTTCAAGGGCGCTACGTCGCTCAGCAAGCGCTATCTTTGCCTTACTTTTTATCAGGTCTTCCTCAACCCATGGTGAGATAGCCAGGATATCACCCTTCATAGCCTTCCCTGTCATGGTGTGGACGAAACCGTTATTACCAACAAAGTTGCAGTATGGGTCAGGTTCGTTATCACTCTTTCTGGTAATAGTTGACTGTCCATCGAAAGTAACATCAAAGAAATTCCCTACCTGCATCGGGCAAATATTAAAAGAGAGGTGAGGGTAATCATCCTGGAGCGAGCCAAGCACCGAATTGAGCTGTTCCTGCGGTTGCCATTCACATGTTCTGGAAGGACCCGCCCACGGCAGGTCCCTGGCATCATTCTGAATAACGATACTGGCGCCCAGACTATCCAATTTTTGCAGATATTCCGGTGCAAATGCATCCAGGCTAATCGCCATACCAATCTTACCGATTTCAGTCTCAAAGGCTTGAACGCTATCCAGCTCCCCTGGTGTAAGATCAAACGTTGCCTTCTCACTGTCCGCCAGATATACCTTTTCAGTCGTACCAATAAGTTGGCCATCGGGCCCCCATAAAAAACTGGTATTATACAAACCAGGGCCATCGGGAAGATACACTTTCCCAGAATTTCGCCGTCCGAAGCGGTTGATATCCGCCGTGGACGTAGAACAAAGCACATGAGGAGTTACCGTGGTTGCCGATAGATAGATTGAATGCTTAGCTGCTACCCGGCTCAATGTCGATTCGAATGGGCGATACAACACGTCCGACAATGAAAGGAACAGTGATCGAACCAGAGAAATACCTGGATAGAGACGGCGATAATGAAGCATACGACGCGTATACCCTAAAGCCAGCATACTTATAGCCACATTTGCGGTATGCATATGCCGTGATAAATAGCCTCGCCTACCGGTAATTGCCAGCGGCAGGCCCAAAAACTCCCCTAAAGCAACAAGGTTCGGTCGATCTATTGCTAAATGCGGTACTGCCAGATTTACAATACGTTCTAACTCTGCTGAGAAACTATGTTCCGTCACCGCAGCCTGCAGATGAATCTGGTTCCCCACAGCGATCAATCGCGCTGGTCGTATTTCAGTACATTGCTGAGTTTCATGGATATTCATGAGAAACTCCCACTGGTAAACATGTCCAGATTGATGAAAAACTTCTCTCCACCACCCTGTATCCAGAGACAAGTCTAACATGGATGACAAGCATTTTGGAAATGGTCAGGTCTTCGGGATAACCTTTTTCGCTTGTACTAACTATGTCGCTATGCTACACTATGTACAAATCAGGTGCTGCTTTGTATATAAGTTATAGGGCAGCAAGAACTGCTCGGTGAATACCTTTCCTTACCAAGGAATAATACACACTATGACACAGGAAGCGGCGACATCAGATACGCAAAATCAAGCGCATGGAGATGAGCATAGCCAGAACAAAAATTTACTCGGACCTCTTCTCTGCTGGGCAGTCGTCTTTGCTGATATTGGTACATCTGTCTATTACGTACCCGGCATCCTTTACGGTACTGTTGGGCCAGCAGCTGGTTTCTTTGTCTTTTTAACAATGTCGGTATTTGTCTTATTGACATTGAAATACGCGGAGGTGACGTACCGCTTCCCTCAAGGTGGCGGCGTCGTGACAGTGGCCGCGCAGGCCATCAATCATTGGGTTGGAGCGCTGGGTGGGATGTTCATCCTGGTGGATTACTTTCTCACTGCCGCCATCAGTTGCCTCTCGGGTATCTTCTACCTGAGTGTGGTTGCTCCGGCCATCGGCCCCCCGTTCGCTTTATGGATTACCGTTGGTGTGCTTATTTTACTGGGCATTCTGAACTGGGTGGGCATCAGCGAGAGCGCAAAGGTGAGCTTAGTAGGAGCAGTCATCGCCTTTCTCAGTGATATTGCCATTCTTGTGACAGTCTTTACCCATATTTCGCTCCCGGCCTTTTTCGCGCTCATCCCGGACATGTTTTCCAATCACACGCTCACACCGATCTCTATCCTTATCGGCTTTGCAGGATCCTTCCTGGCTTTCTCAGGCCTCGAAAGCATTTCGCAGCTCTCTCCGGTCATGAAAACACCGCGCAAGAAGGTGGCCGGGATGGCGCTCTTGCTCGTAGTGCTGACGATCGGGTTGACAAGCCCTCTATTGACAATGCTTTCAACGCTGTTACAGCCACAAGAAGCTGCCGACCCCTTAAAGAACAGCCAACTGATTTCACTGCTCGCCGGGCATTGGGGCAATATCATTTTACAGACAGAGGTAGCCATTAGCGCCAGCGCACTCCTGGTTTTTGCCAGCAATACGGCTATCATCGGATCCTATCACGTATTTATGGCGCTTTCCCGGATGGAGTTTTTTCCTGCTTTTGTTCTGCAGCGCAACAAGTTGCGTGGCACACCTCACTATTCGATAGCCCTGGCCACCTTTGTTCCCATCGCAGTACTCATCCTGGTCAAGGGGGACATCATTATCCTCGGGGATATGTACGCGTTTGGCTTGTTGGGAGCCTTTACCCTGACATGCCTGGGCCTGGATCTTGTACGCTACCGGGAACGAAGAGCAATACGAGCTAAAAGATACCAACCTGCAGGAGCACAACCAGGGAATGGGCATGAACCCTTACCGGCAGGCAATCAACTCGAGACCGAAGCAGATTCGTCATCTACCCGTGAGCAAGATGGATTCAATCGAGACGCTCTTGCAGGGATATCAAGGACAGAAGGCGCCCCTACTACCACACCTTCCAATCAGGTCAATCAGCCGAAGATTAGCCTGTGGTCTACCATCGATTTCTACCTTGGTATCCTGACAACAGTGCTCGTGATGATCGCCTGGTCAACCAACCTGGTGGCTAAACCGCTTGCCACAGTATTTGGCGGCACAGTGGCGAGTGCTGGAATGTTGGTAGCCTACCTCAACTATATGGGCCATAAACGCCGAGGACGGATCCCTGTCATGATTACGGGCGTCGAGGGAAGATTACCAGGCTCTGTACTGGCAGTGCTTACCGGCAGTAACGGGCATAACGATGCGGTGATACGAACAGCTATCAATAACGCCGAAGGACATCCTGTCGTGTTTCTTTATGTAAACGATAAGAAACCGCAAACAAGCCGGGCACCCAGTATATTTGAGGTAGTTGACCCGTACTTAGATGATATGCAAGCCAAAGAATACTTTAGCAAAGCCGAAAGCCTGGCACAAAGAGCTAAGATTCCTCGCAGGTACATCTACCGGCAAAATGCACCAGGAGTGGTATCGCGCGTCTGGCAAGCCGTTCATCCTCGTGACATCGTAGTTGCGGCCAACATTGCTCCGGAGTTTGAGGATGTCAACCCTGATCGTATCCGCTACGAACTTACCCCGAGCGGCAAAGTAGCCCATATGCTCAAACAGTGGTAGCGAAAAAGCTAACACAAGTAGTATGTAAGTAAGAGATATATTCGGGATGCGATGAAAAGCCGTTCCTTATTTGGAGTGTGGGTGAGGAAATTCACTCCCCAGGCCAGGGCTGTTGCAAAGTCG
>VBHS01000124.1 GCA_005881295.1 Chloroflexota bacterium | reverse complement strand
TCTTCCTCCTTCACTATCACGAGAGCATGAAGCCTCCACGATCTTTCACACAAAACCACTCCCTCACTTTTCCTTCACCTTATAGAACGACGCGCTTAGCTACGCTCGCGTTTCCCCAGCTGCGCTGATCCCAAAACATGTGAGGTGAACCGCTCACCCGCTAAGGTTGCCCCGTGGTAATTGGCAGGTCTTGCTGCCCGTGGACATACAGATCCGCACCAAGGAAGTAATCGTGCCGATCAGACCCGGACATATGCCACATCGGGTTCATTGCCGAATTGCCACCACCAGCCCACTTGTGAACAGGTGAAGTCAGGTACGGGAAGCTGGGGTCGATCGGGAAGAAGATCAATTCCGGGCGCGTACCTGCCAACACTTTGAGTTTGCGCTGGCTCTGCAAACGTGACAGAGCGGCCGACGATGACACGTAGGGAAAGGCCTGGAGGGCATGCGGATCCTGTGCGGTGAGCACTCCATACGAGGAGAAACGCATGCGCGAGTGGGCACGATCAAAGACGAAGTCGAAGAGGCCGCATCGCATGCCAGTGTTATTGCGCACGGAAACGACCCAATGGTCGTCATCGTAGTAGTCTACACCCGTATGCGCTCTGTAGGCATGCACCAGTGCCGGTATATCAAGAGAGGTAAACCCGTACTGACTGGCGAGGGCAATAAACTCTTGATTGGTAGTAATCGCCGAGGCGACGGCAGCCGGTGACCCGGCTCCAACGGAGACCCACGCCGGGTCGGAAACTGGACAGGGAGCCTGACCAGCATTACCACACGTTCCCTTTGGGTGGTTGAGCGACCCATATGCGGGTGCAACGCCTGTTGTTGTTCCTGAAGCATCAACTGTGCTATTACCATGCCCGATAATGGTTATGAGCACGATGCCAAGCACGACCATAACTGCCAGTCCAATGCCTAGCAATGTTGAGAAACCATCTCCTTTTGAGTATTTGCGATCCCGATGTATCAAAGCAGGTTGTTTTTGAAGGTGCAATCTCGTGCGATCGTATTTGCCAGACCCTCTACCCCCGGCTTGTCCCCTAGAGTTTGACATCGCTAAATCCTTTCTTTGTCTATGTACTTCTCACAACGTATGGCTTTTGCGCTCATCGCGAGCCCGAGTAGCGCCTCAGTTATGCGGTGCGAGATGCCCATTCTGATCGATAGCGTAGTTAAACGAGGTATAGGCGTTGTTGATACGATCCTGCTCGATGGTAACGAAGTACGCGTTCCAGTGGTAGGGGACCCCATAACTGTTGAATGGCGGCACGTAGTAGTGGTTGGCCGTATCCGGATCGGGATCAGAGCCGTTGTGGGCGTTGTAGCCCTGCCCCCACATCACACGATTGGTTGTCCAATCAGTGAGCGACCAAACCTGGTTCTGTGTCTGGTTGTAGGGATGGGTGCCGTCCACCGAGTGGTTGGCGTGATTGAGCCAGGGATCCCAGGTATCGATCGCGCTCAGGGTCGTCCCTGGATAGGAGGGATCGCTGGTTGCCCAGACGCCATCGACGACGAAGGAGTGATAGGCCCCGTCGATGGTGACGCTGATGGGATCGTTGTGGGAGACGGTGTTCCTGCCAAAGTCAGTGCCGAAGTCGTACGTGGCGGTCTTGCTGCTGGTGCGGTAGATCCAGTTGTGAAACCAGTACGGCTGGGTGCTGGTGCCCACCGGCGTATCATACCACGCTCCATAGGCGATCGCGTGGGGATCGGTACCAAAATCGCGACTGATATTCGACCAGACATAGCCTCCTCCGGATCCCCACGGGCTCGAATACGAATTGAGACGGTTGTGAATGGCCTCCTGGGAGTTATCCCAGGCAGGGGCCCTACCATTGTAATAGAGCCAGTCGTACACCTGGATGGCTCGAATGTTGGCGATGCCACACCAGTTTCCCTGGTGCTGGTACCAATCGTTGGTTGCGTAGTACATCCAACTGTGATTGGAGCCATAAAACGAGTAGCATGGCGAACAAAGTGGGGACAGTTGTACCGATGGATTGCCTGCTTTCGCTTGAGCTGATAATCCCCCATTCAGCTGAAGCAGCTGGCTCAATGCCAGCACAAGAACGACGCTTACAATGACGGAAGCAAAACGGCGCGATAGGTAGGTCATGATCTCTTTCTCCCCTCAGAAAGGCAGTATATGTCGGCGTACAGGAAGGAAGTTATGGGGTACGGACATACATAATGATAAGAGACAGTACAGTCGCAGGCTGCGCATACGCGGAAGAAACATGTACCGTTCTTTGTAGCATAATAGGCATAGAAGAGTTAACTTGTCAAGTTGATATGACAATAGTAGCGGGGTTACAATGGAATAAGATTCTATTTCGTAGTTACGTGGGAAATCGCACCTGAAGCACTCGGTGAAAATGAGAAAGGGATAAAATATTGGACCCAAAGATAAAAAAACAGGTATTACGCACCTTCACTTATGGGCTCTACGCTATTTCATGCGCGGATGAAGGCGAGGTCAATATATTTACCGCGAATTGGTTGACGCAGGCGTCCTTTGATCCTCCTTTAGTTGCAGTCTCTATTGAGAATGTGTCGAAGTCTTTGCCGATGATCCTGCACAGCCGCATCTTTACCATCAATGTATTGCGCTCAGGTGGGCGCGAACTGGCCGGTAAGTTGGGAAAATCAGCGCTTCAACAACCTGATAAGCTGGCTGGCATCGGGTTTGAAGTGGGGGCGAATGGATGTCCTATTCTCCACGAAGCCCTGGCATGGGTTGCATGTGAGATACGCCATACGGTTGAAGCAGGAGACTCGACGCTGGTCGTCGGTGAAGTCGTAGATGTGGGCATGCAGGGCGAAGGTCAACCTTTGACTATGGCAGAAGCTGGTTTCAAGCACGCTGGATGAGAAATGTATAAAGTTACTGCTGCAGCCTTGCATGTGTTGACTTGTCAATCTGATTAACACCGCGCTATACTGAAATTGTGTTAAAACAGCAACATTTACCAGTAAGGAGTTACCTGGATGCAGAATGGGAGCCATGCCTCCTTGGATGCCGAAACAAGTAATAGTAATTGTGCATTTTGCCAGCGTAGTAATTTTGCTACGAATATGCTCAAAGAGACAAATGCGTTTTTCATCGTTGCCGACCATGCGCCGCTCGTCGAAGGTCATATCCTCATTATTCCCAAGCACCACTATACCTGCTATGGAGCCGCGCCTGCTGAACTGGATGATGAGTTACTTGCGTTAAAGCGAGAAGTACAAGATTTCTTTGAGCGGTACTATGCTCCCGCTATTTTCTGGGAGCATGGCGTCTTCCGGCAAACAGTTTATCATGCCCATCTTCACTGCTTTCCCTTCGGGACAACAGGGTATGACCGAACAAAGGCACTACATGCCCTCACCGTGCAATCACAAGAAGATGTACGCGAGTGGTACGCTACCTACGGCCACTACTTCTATATGGAAGAGGCTATGAACGCCTTTCTTTTTGCCCCGGAAATGGACCGCTATATGCAGGTGATCAAAGACGTTTTATGGCATGGAGTAAGCTTACGTAGCAATGATGTCCAGTGGCATTCACAGCAACAACGCTATAAAGAAGGCGCTCCGATCATTGCGGCAACGAAAGAAAAATGGCACCAATATCACGATCAAGGAGCAGTACATGCTGACGAAACCAGTCCGCGATGAGTTCGTCCACGCAGGCGACCTCACCTTTCACTATCTTCAGTGGGGAGAGCAAGGTTCTCCCATTATTTTTGCGCACGGTATAACCGCCAATGCTTTTGGTTTTCAGGCTTATGCCGATGACCTGGCACGTGATCATCGTGTATTCGCCTATGATCAACGTGGCCGAGGAGATAGCGATAAACCTGAGAGTGGGTATAGCATTCCTACCCATGCTGCTGATCTAGCCAGATTGATCGATGCATTAGAGCTGGATCGCCCAGTAATAGCTGGACATTCCTCCGGTGCATTCATCGCACTCTATTTCGCGGCACATTATCCAGAGAAATTGAGTAAACTCATCTTAATCGATGCCGGCGCACCTGTACCATGGAAAACAATCGAGGAACAGCCTGCCTGGCTTACTGCCGCCATTAACCGGTTGGGGACACCGGTTGCCTCGTTCGAGGAATATACACAACGCCTTAAAGCGGCTCCATTTCTGGGACCCTACTGGAATCCTTATATCGATCTGTATTACGAACACGACGTTTACCGTAGGAGTGATGGATCAGTCATCTCTAAAGCCTACCGCGAAGGCATCCTCAAGGATAACGAATACAATCTTTACGAGCTCAAACTTGCTGAGCAGTGGAAGGACGTTACTGTACCCACCCTCTTGATGCGCGCAGGTCAGGGGTTGTTTACTAATAACGACCAACTTTTGCCGGAGGGAGCTGCAGCGGCTATCCAACATGGAATAAAAGACTGTCGCTTTGTCGATTTCCCCAAACTGAACCACTATACGATTAACTTTGGCATTGGAGATGGCCCAGTGCGAGAAATCCGTCATTTCATAGATAAGGAGTAAGAGTCAATGGCTATAAGAAAGGCTGGCGTAGTGGGCTGTGGTTTGATGGGTGGTGGTATTGCGCAGACATGCGCGCAGTCGGGCTATGAAACTGTAGTGCTTGAAGTCAATCAGCAGTTGCTTGACAAGGGTATCACGCGTATCCACGGCGCGTGGGACACGATGGCGAGCAAGGGAAAGATTACCCAGGGGCAGGTAGATGAATATCGCGCGCGTTTACATGGGACGCTAGAGATGACTGATTTTGCCGATTGTGACCTGGTGATTGAAGCCGCAATTGAAAATATGGAAGAGAAGTTGCGTCTCTTTCCCGCGCTCGATAGAGTGTTAAAGCCAGAGGCTCTTCTTCTGAGCAACACCTCTTCCCTCAATGTGACACAGATGGGCGCGGTCACCAAACGACCTGATAAGGTCTGCGGGCTGCATTTTTTCAATCCCGCTCCTGTGATGAAACTGGTCGAAATTGTCAAGACTATCTCAACTTCGGAAGAGACCATTGAAACGGTGAGGCAATTTGCTGTTTCACTTGGCAAGACACCAGTGCTGGCGAAGGATACGGCGGGCTTCATCGTAAATTTCTTGTTGATACCCTATTTGCTGGCTGCCATCCGCATGCTTGAGAATGGCCTGGCTTCGCGGGACGATATCGATACGGCTATGAAGCTTGGCTGCGGTTATCCTATGGGTCCGTTTACGCTGCTGGATTACGTCGGGCTGGATACTACGATGTGGGCGGCTGAGGCTATTTATGAAGAGTACAAGGATCCATTGTACGCGCCACCTCCGCTCCTGCGCAGGATGGTGATATCAGGAATGTTAGGAAAGAAGAGTGGTAAGGGCTTCTATGATTATCAATAGGTGAAAAAGTGAAGGGTATTCAAGGGGATGACGGCTATGAGTTCTCGGGTACAAAAAGAGAAAGCTACACAATTCCGCCGGTTTCATCACGAAGCACCTCTGCTTGTCTTGCCAAACGTATGGGATGCAGCAAGCGCACGTATTGTAGCGCAAGCTGGATTCCGCGCCATCGCCACAACCAGTTCTGGGGTCGCCGCCGCTTTAGGCTATAGTGATGGCCAACACATCAGCCGGGAGATGATGATTGAGGCTATCGCTCGTATCACACGTGTGGTCGAGTGTCCCGTCACAGCAGATATCGAGGCGGGTTATGGGAATTCCATTGAAGAGGTGCTCCAGACCATTAAAGCAGTGATTATGACGGGTGCTGTTGGCTTCAATATCGAAGATTCGCTCAAGCAACAGGAAAAAGCGCTGGTAGATATCTCGTATCAGGTTGAACTGATCAAAGCGTTGCGTGAGTTAGCGACTTCGATGGATGTGCCGTTCGTGATCAATGCGCGCGTCGACGTGTTTTTACTGGCAATCAGTGAGCCAGAGAGCCGCTTCGAGCATGCGGTGCAGAGAGCCAATGCCTATCTGCAAGCGGGGGCGGATTGTATCTATCCCATCGGGAGACTCGATCGCAACACGATTGCCAGCCTAGTCAAGGCGATCAATGGACCAATCAATATTCTTGGTGGTCCCCCCGAGCCGACACTCCCAGAACTTGCGCAATTGGGAGTTGCACGTGTCAGCCTTGCAGGTGGGCTGATGCGTTCAATGCTCGGGCATTTGCGGGCGATCGCTCAGGAGTTACTTGAGTATGGCACCTACGCGAGGATGAACACCGAAGCCCTGTCAAGTTCGGAGTTCGGATCGCTTTTTACCAAATAGAGGTAGGACTAGGATCACTGCAAAAATCTATCACTACGCACCTTTGTTCTAACACGAGCTAATAAGGAAGAGATAAAAGCGTCCAAAACGTATTAGTGGAAGTGAATTTCTCACCTTAACAACCCATTTCTAGCGCATTAGTGGAAGGAAAATGACCTTTCTGGTTCCACTAATCTATGTTACGTGGAATACAGCTCATCCAATATAATAGAGAGAAGAACAAGGGTACGCTATGAGCTATTTTTACATGGATCCTAGTCCTACCTCCAGCACGAGCAAGGGATGCTCGACCAGAAAGGTGCGCAACTGGCTACAGTACTCGTAGCCTTCCTTGATCTTGATGAACAAGGCTTTGATGTAGGTGCTTTCGGGATGTTTGGGCGGCATACATGAACTCCGCTTGCTATATCTTGTCTCCTAGTCTTCTAGGAAAATGTCCTAATTCCATTTCCTTGCCCATGTCCCAACCATCAGCTTCGGGCTCGTCGATATGTAGTTTGTAGCTCCAGAAAAACCAGCCCACTGCGTTTTCCCACGCTCTTAGTTGTGCATCTGCCAATGTGCGATAATAGACTTCCTTTTCCTTCTTACCATACGTCATTGCTTCCTTAGAAGCAGTGGAGAGAGACCATTCACCGATGATGATTGGGAAATGACCCGCCATCTCCTCCACCGTCTTTGCGAATACACTCTCAATATGCTCTAAACAGCCTTCTAAACTCGCATCTCCTGTTAGGCGTGTATATAGCATGAGATACGGGTGTGTATCCACGATAAAGTTCTTAAAATCGGGCTCTTTCAGGAAGGAAATCCATTCCTTGATGCGAAATCCATCATGAAAAACAACCACAACATCATCTGAGTGTGTTCGAATTCTTCTATATGCTTCTGTATAGAAGTGCTTTAAGAACTCCGTAGGAACCGGTTCGGAACCCTTCGCGTACTCTTGATCTACGGCCACATAGCTGTTAGACTGGTGGATTAGATCCCACAGCTCTTGTGAGACTGGTTCATTTAATACTTCAATTCCCCATAAACCACGTCTGTTCATATAGCGGATCGTGAGCTGCTCCAAAACATTCAAAGCAAACTCCACATAGCCTGGATTCTTATGCCATTTACACACACCACAGAGGCCACCGTTGTCAAATCCATTCTGACTATCAGGCACTGTGTGCAGATCGATCAGGATTCTAATTCCATATTTTTCCGCCCAGTCAAAGGCTTTGTCCAGGTATTCAACACAGCCAACATAAGGCTCAAAATCACCAAGAATAAAGAATGGAATCGGAATTCTTACAACATCGATCCCCTTCTCTGCCAGGTAGGCGAAGTCTCGTCCCGTAATATAAGAATCACGATGTACTTTTAGCCGCTCCCTCTTTGCTTCTTCGCTTAATTGCTTGCATAGATAAGTTTCATCCTCCGCAGTAGTTCCATCAAAGAGCTCCGGACTCATCCATTTCTCAAGAACTAGCCAGTTACCCAGGTTCACACCCTTGATCATGTCTGTAACTCCTTTTGTTTTGTACCCGCACAATTCGAGGGCCGGAACTAATACCTAACAAGCAAGCA
>VBHS01000123.1 GCA_005881295.1 Chloroflexota bacterium | reverse complement strand
TCGCCTTGGCTCCTGCCACCGTTCCTCCCAAAATTTTTTCCTACCTATCCCTCGAACAACTTCTATGATAAACTATGTATACATTATTATAGCAATGTAAGGCAGAGCTTGGGAGTAAGGTTTATGACAGAGCAACTGGACACAACAGGCCAAAAAGCCATAGAATACCTGGGACTGAAACACGCGGCCCGCGAACGAGCCCTACCCAGGTCTCGTACCGCCATCCGCTTTTGTGCCAACAGCATTCGCGCCACCCATCGACAAGAATTCCAGCATGCCGGAGAACTCCTTGCCCAGGCCGCAGTCCTACTCGCGGAAATGGCCGAAGACCTGCGCGACCACCAGGATATCTTCTATGCAGGCTTTGTTCAAGATGCCCAGAAAGAACTTGCCGAAGCAGCCGCATTCCTTGCCCTGGCGCAAAATCTCCCTCTTCCTGAAGCCCAGACTCTCTCTATTGGCTGGGCTCCCTACCTCAATGGGTTAGGTGAAACGGTGGGGGAATTAAGACGCTATGTACTTGATCAACTGCGTCGTGGTAATATTGACCAGTGTGAGGTGTTCTTGCGCCATATGGATGATATTTACGCGCTCCTCACCCTGGTGGATTTCCCCGATGCCATCACTTTAGGATTGCGACGCACAACTGATACCGCGCGCAGCATCCTGGAGAAGACTCGCGGTGATCTCACCATGGCTGTTTCCCAGGCACAGCTGCAACAAAGGATGCAGGCCCTACAGCAAGAACTACAAAATTACAAATAAATGTAAGGACAGGGCTAGCCCCTGCCCAGTAAGCATAGAACCATTTACTTTCTTTCAGTGCAGGCGGAAGATGTGCCGACAATACCATTAGGATCGCTGCAGACCATCAGTGCCCTTGAGCCTGAAGTTGCCGTACGTTCAGTCGCCACCACCCGCTCGGTGCAACTCCCCCCTCCACTGGTAGCACCGCCAATCGAGTATCACCGGACGCCCATTGAATGGCTACAGGTGTGGTGGGATGGCATTCGTCCCCCCTATCTATTGCTCCCCTTGATGCCCGCTCTGCTAGGCAGCATCCTTGCCTGGACGCATACTATAACACCGAATACTCCTTTTGGTCACTTTCGCCTTTTGCATTTCCTTGCTACGCTCTGTGTGGTAGTAGCCCTGCAGATAGGCGCGAATCTCGTCAATGATTATTATGACTACATCAGGAACGTGGATATCAGCAACCCACTTGGACCCGGCGGCCTTATTCAGCAAGGATTGATTAAACCCAGCAACGTCCTGGGCCTGGGCTTAATCATGCTGGCCATTGGTGCCATAATAGGCATTGTCCTGGCCTTCACCGGTGGGCTGCTCGCCCTTCTTTTTGGTATCTTCGGGCTATTCTGCGCCTTCTTCTACAGCGCGAGCGCTCGTTCGCTCTCCTCAATCGCCCTTGGTGAACTCGCCGCTTTCTGTATCTATGGCCCACTGATCACCTTAGGCGCCTACCTGGTCCAGGCGGGCGGTCATACCACCAACTCATCCTTTCTCAGCGTACTTCTCTACAGCATCCCGCTCGGTTTGTTGGCGACAGCGTTCATACACGTAAACAACATGCGCGATATTGAAAGTGACCTCCAGGCTGAGAAACGAACACTGGCTGGCATACTCGGCTTCCACTTGAGCCGGGCGCTCTATCTCCTCCTGCTCCTGGGAGCGTACGCCATCATCACCGCCCTCGGTCTCCCACATGGCGCTCCCCACCTGGTACTGATCACCTGGTGGACCCTCCCCACCTTGCTCGTGGCGATCACAGGAGTATTTCGCACTGATATGCCTTCCAGCCTCCACGTCTCCATGCAGGTGGCGCTCAAACTCTCAACCTACTTCGCGCTCTTACTCATCATTGCCCTTATCGTCAGCGCCTTGATCCCTGTCCTCCCCCACATCCCCACCCATCTCCTCCCATTCTAAGGAGGTTCGCATATTTCTGGGGGAAAGGAATTAAAATCTTGGGCCAACAAGGAAATAGCTCGAGCTCCCGCTACAAGAGTTCGTGCTGGTCCTGCAGAAAAATCCTTTCAGGTAGCTTCCTTGTTGAATGTTCCCATAGTAGTAGAGCGGTTGCTGGCCGGCAGGCTGCTGCACTGTAAAAGAGAAATTGCCTTGAGTATCGACAATTCCCTTGAGCGAATAAGCTCCCTGGGAAGGAGATCTGAACGTAAACTTTCCGTTCAAGATACCACTTCCATTGCTTTGTTCTATTAATACTGAGATGCCTGATGTCTGTTGTGTTGTTGCATCGTTCATTGACCCGTTATATGTGCCAGCAATATAGAGCCCGTTCGGTGGCTTTGCGGTCGGGGTGATTCGAGCAGTCGGAGTGTGCTTTGGCGTTTGCGCAAGAGCAGTCGCCGTTTGTGATTGAAGCAGGGCATTCACGTTGGACTGGCGGCTGTTATATAAATAAACAGTGCCAGCAAGCAAGAGCAGTACGATGAGTCCTGAGATGATAGCGGCAGTCATGGGGAGAGATGTACGCCTTTTTTGGGGCAGAGGTGGCTGCTGTAGTATCTCTGGCGCTCGCAGGTTGGGATTAGAAGAGGCTACCGTTGGGAGATCATGACCTGGTGCAGGCTCAAATGGCTTCTGCACGCCGCTTTCCGGTGTGAGAAGCGTCGGCTCGGCACTGACAGTCTCTGATGACTGCTGTGCTTCTTCGGCAAGTGTAATGGCAACGGTTAAGATGAGTTCACCCACCGGAGAGGTTGACTCGCCAGGGCCCTGCAAACGGATGATCTGGCCATCGTAGGCTCCTGCGGGTACTGTCACGCTGACATGCTGGCCTCCGGGGAGGGTGATCATTCGGCTGGTTCCGGAGTGGGCCTCTGCCGGGCTGATAGCCAGAGTACTACGAATATCGTTAGTAATATCGTCGGCATTCGGTAGTTGTGGCCTTATGACAAGCGTGGCAGGTAAAAGATTCATGACCTTCTCAAATTCACTTGCGAAGGCGGTGATAGAAGGAAAACGATCTTCGGGTTTCTTCGCCAATGCACGTAAGATCACGGAATCAATAGCTTCAGTCAGATGTGCATTGTAATTGCTAGGCGGGGATGGTTGGACGGTGAAGTGTTGGTACATCAATTGTTCCATCCCACCTAAAAAGGGAGGGCGGCCCGCTAGTATTTCGTATACCATCACTGCCAGTGCGTACTGGTCGGTGGCGGGAACAGTCATGCTACTCCACTGTTCAGGTGCCATGGAGGTGGGAGTACCACGAATGGTGCGGCTGGAACTTGTCGCCGTTGTACTGCTGCGGGCAATGCCGAAGTCAGCCAGTAGCAGAGTTGGGCGGTTTGGGTTCTTGCGATTGCTGCGTAATAGAAAGTTAGAAGGTTTGACGTCCAGGTGAATAACTTGATGGTCGTGTGCATACTGGAGGGCATCTGCGGCCTGCTCAACCAGTTGCGCGATGTCTTGTGGTGGAAGCGTAGCGCTAACACTCTGGCGCAGCCAGCCCGCTAGTGAACCCTCCGTGCAAAATGGCATGACCATGTAGCTCATAGTTGTGTCATCGTGCGTTTCCTCGCCAAAGTCGTAGAGGGGCAAGATGTTGGGATGATCGAGGGCAGCGATGGCTCTCGCTTCACGCTGGAAGAGGCGTGCTGCATCTTTGGCTGCTTCGCTGCCGGGATAAGGGGCACTTTCAGAGCGAATGACTTTGATCGCCACTTGCCGGTTAACACGTGTGTCATTCATAAGGTAAACTTCGCCCATGCCACCGCTGCCGAGCAAGCGCAAAAAGCGGTACCGACCGTTTTGGAGTTCTTCTAACGCCATCTCTTACCTCAATTCTCAAGAGTTAAGGAACAGGATTTCACAATTCGTGGTAGTAGCAACTCAACAACAGTAACACTGCTAAGCAGTATAGCACGAGAAATTGAGAATGCAAGAGCTAAATGCTCAAGTGCCATGCCCAAAAACTTGACATCCTCACTCATACCCGTTAGACTATAGCTAACAAAACCGCATCAAAGACGAAGAGCAGGAAGAGTAAGCACTCCATACTCCGCAAGAGAAGGAAGATCAAAAGGCTGCAAATCTTCCCCGGAGCGGCAGTGCCCAAGGTCGCCTGGGAGTCTGGAACTAATCACGACACATCCATCGATGTGAATGTGCAATTTCCACGGCAGTGCCCGTTAGCGCACACAGTGAGGATCAACGATTTGATTGATCGAAACAAGGTGGCACCACGAGCTAACACCCTTTCTCGTCCTTGGCGGGGAAGGGTTATTATATTACCGGAATACCGTATCGTACCGGAGGACTACAACATGATCGAAGACAACAATATAGGGGCCGCACGCAGTGCCCAATTCATTGCGCCCAACTCGCCCAGGCAAGCATCTCTATCTCTGCCAAAAGCCTACGAGCCGCAGGCCGTTGAAGGCAAATGGTATCGCTTCTGGGAAGAAGGGGGCTACTTCAAGCCACAACCCGGTGCGACCGGTGCACCTTTTGTTATCAGTATGCCGCCACCAAATGTCACGGGAGCGCTTCACCTTGGTCACGCCATCACCGCCACCATTGAAGATATCCTCATTCGCTACCATCGCATGAAGGGCGATGACACCCTGTGGGTGCCGGGAGAGGATCACGCCGGTATCGCCACGCAGAACGTCGTCGAGCGGCTGCTGAATCAGGAGGGCATAGATCGCCATCAAATCGGCCGCGAAGCCTTCCTGGAGCGTGTCTGGCAGTGGGTGAACCAGTATAAGAGCCGCATTCAGGATCAGCATCGCCGCCTGGGAGCCTCCTGCGATTGGTCACGAGAACGCTTCACCCTTGATGAGGGGCTATCAAAGGCCGTCCGTGAGGTCTTCGTGCGCCTTTACGAAGAGGGACTCATTTACCGCGGTGAACGCATCATCAACTGGTGTCCTCGTTGCATGAGCGCCCTTTCTGACCTGGAGGTCAATCACGTCGATACTCCAGGAACCTTGACCTATGTGTGCTACCCATTGAAGCCGCTGGCCGAGGGCGAGCCAACCGAATACATCAACGTTGCTACCACTCGCCCGGAGACCATCCTGGGTGATACCGCTGTGGCCGTCAATCCTAAAGACCCCCGTTACCAGGATATGATAGGGCGCATGGCGATCCTCCCCGTCATTGGACGTGAGCTTCCCATCATAGCGGACGAGGCCGTTGATGCTACCTTTGGCACAGGCGCGGTGAAAGTCACACCGGCCCATGATCCGGTCGATTTTGAAATCGGCCTGCGCCACGACCTGCCTCGCGTCCAGGTCATTGGCTTTGATGCGAAGATGACCCCCGAAGCGGGTCCCTATGCTGGCCAGGATCGCTATGAAGCCCGCAAAAACCTGGTGGCTGACCTGGCGCGGCTCGGCCTGATCCTCAAGGAGGAGGATTACACTGTGCCTCTGGGACACTGCCAGCGCTGTGACACCGTGGTTGAGCCGCTCATTTCCAAGCAGTGGTTCGTCAAGATGATGCCACTCGCCACTCCCGCTATCGGAGCCGTCAAGTACGATCTGCTGAAGATCGTGCCGGGACGCTTCAACAAAGTCTACCTGGACTGGCTCGAGAACATCCACGACTGGTGTATCTCGCGTCAACTCTGGTGGGGGCATCGTATCCCCGTCTGGTACTGCGACAACTGCGGCCAGATGACCGTCAGCCGCGAGGATATCTCTGCCTGTCCCCATTGTGACAGTACCGCTATTCATCAAGACGAGGATGTGCTCGATACCTGGTTCAGTTCATGGCTCTGGCCGTTCAGCACCCTTGGTTGGCCTGAAGTCACTGCCGACCTGCTGCACTACTATCCCACCTCCGTTATGGAGACGGGCTACGACATCATCTTCTTCTGGGTTGCGCGTATGGTCATGGCAGGCATTCACTTCCTTGGCGCGGTTCCTTTCCACACCATCTACCTGCATGGATTGGTGCGCGACGCCAGAGGTGAGAAGATGAGCAAGTCCAAGAACAACGTCGTAGACCCGCTCGAGGTCATGGATAAGTACGGCACCGATGCCCTGCGCTTCACGCTGGCAACCAGCAGTACTCCCGGCAACGACATGAAACTGGTGGAAGACCGCATCGTCGGCAACCGTAACTTCGCCAACAAGATCTGGAATGCTTCGCGCTTAGTGCTCATGTCTACTGCCGATATTCCTGGTGGTGTCCCTTCTGTCTATCAGGTGCAGCCGTCTACCCTCGCAGACCGCTGGATTCTCAGTCGCCTGGCGCGTTTGACGAACAACGTCACCCTCCTGATCGAAGATTTCCAGCTTGGTGAAGCTGGTCGCCAGGTCAACGAGTTCTTCTGGTCAGCTTATTGTGACTGGTATGTCGAGATCGCCAAGGTGCAGATGCAGGGCGATGATGAGGCGCGTCGCGCAACGGCTGGTATCTTGCGGGCCGTGCTCGACCAGAGCCTGCGCCTCCTGCATCCCTTCATGCCCTTTGTTACTGAAGAGGTCTGGCAGTATCTCTATCGTAGCAGCGAACCGGATCAGGGGCAATGGCCCGCCTCCGCTCTGATTATCGCGCCCTGGCCCATAGCGAATCTCCAGGCAATCGATGAGGAGGCGGAACGGCAGTTTAGTCTTGTGCAGGAGATCATCACGCGTATCCGCGATGCTCGTAACCAGGTCAACGTCGAACCGGGCCGCCGCGTGCCGGTGATTATGGCTGCTGGCGATCAAACCTCTATGCTCGAGACGCAGGCTCCCCTGATCGAGTTCCTGGCGCGCACAGAGAAGCCCCAGCTTCATGAACAGCTTGCCCAGAAACCGGCGCAGTCTATGAGCCAGCTGGCCGATTCCGTGGAAATTTACCTCCCTCTGGCAGGCATGCTCGACATCGGCAAAGAGCTGGAGCGCCTCGACAAAGAGATAGCCCAGGCGCGGCAAGAGATAACCCGCCTCCAAAGCAAACTCTCTAACGAAGCCTTCGTCACCAAAGCCAAACCAGAGGTCGTCGAGAAAGAGCGGGAGAAACTGGCCGCCCAGGAGGATCGTGTTACAAAGCTCATAACAAGAAGGGCTGAGCTGGCAGGATAAATAAGGTGGCTGATATATGACTAAAACAAGCTGGGTTGAGATTTGTGTGAGCGACTTAGAGCAATCCATCACATGGTTTGAGCATGTGCTGGGCTTTCGTGTCGTCGCTCGCGATGCAGATGAATATGTTGAATTGTCTCGCGGGGAGACCTCTATTCAACTGGCGACAGAAAGCGCACCATACTGGGCGCCTGAGCGCGAGCGCCTTCTGCCGCCTGGACAGCGCGGCAGCGGCGTTGAGATTGTCCTCCTGGTAGAGAACATAGATACTGTCTATCACCAGGCTCAACAGGCTCGGGCTGACATCGCGCGTGAACTGGCCGATTACCCCTGGCACATGCGGCAGTTCTGGGTGCGCCATCCCGATGGCTACCTCATCCGCCCTGCTCAGAAGATCCTCTCCGTGAACCCGGCGACCTATCGTCGCCAGGTCGCCGAGGCTTTTCAACGCGATACGCCGCGCATCACCCAGGAACTGCTCGCAGTGAAAAAGACCGCCGATAGCCTTGCGCAGCAAGGAGACTTTCTTGGCGCGGCAACGATCTATGAAACCCTGGTGACAGAGATATTCGAGCAATCCCACCTCTACGATGATGAGGAAGAAAGGTACGACGACTACTACGAAGAAGAGGGATACTATCCAGAAGAGGAGGGATTAGACAAGCTTGTTGGAGAGTGTATTGAGGCGCTGGGCAATTGTTTGGCTGACAAACGGGCTGATCGGGTAGCGCGTGAGAAGATCATCGAGGTGCTTTTTGAGATCTACCAGCACGACTTGCATACCTACAGCAGCCTCGGTCTCGACTTCTATTCCAGCGCATCGGACAAGCTTGTGAGATATACAACACCGCTGGAACGGCGCACCATAGCTGAGTGGATTCGCGATGTACTAACCGACGAAGAGGAAGAGATCCCAGCCTCGCGGCGCCAGGCCTATGGCAAGTTCTTGCTGGACCTGGAGAAAGATACCCTCGACGATGAAGCCTACTTGCGCATCTGCCGCGAGACCGGTCGTACCTCTGACCTGGTTGATCGGCTATTGACGCTTGGGCGCATTGACGAAGCTGCCAGAGAAACGCAACGTGTTGACGATCTTGCATTCCTTGGACTGGTCAACCTCTTCATCCAGCCTGGACAGGATGCCGTGGCCGAGCGCATGGTGAGAGCACGCATCAAAGAGAAACCGGCCCTCCACCTCCTGGAATGGCTCCAGAAATACTATCGGGACAGGGGCAACCACGTTGCCGAATTGGAGATAGCCGAAACTCTATTCCGCACGCAGCCCTATCTCAGGCGCTACCAGGAGCTACGCGATCTCGCCGGGCAGCTTGGTCGCTGGGAGCCCCTTCGATCGGAGTTGCTCGCTTTCCTGGAGCAAACCAGCAATACCACGCTCTTAATCCAGGTCGCCCTGGATGAAGGCGAAATCGACAAAGCCTTGCAACTGTTGAAAGGGATCGCGAAGAAGGATATCTACGGCTACACCTACACTGATGGCTATGGTTATTACTGGTACAGCAATATCGCCCTTGAGGTCGCCAGGGCCGCCGAAGAGACGCGACCGCGTGAGGCAATCGAGCTGTATCGACAATATGCAGAACGACTGATCGCGCTGCGAGACCGCAAGAACTACCAGGCAGCCTGCAAGTACCTCGCAAAGATGCGCGCCTTGTACGAGAAGCTTGGCGAGAGTGAGGCATGGACGAGTTATATTACAGCATTGCGTGAGCAGAACCGCAACCTGCGTGCATTGAAGGAAGAGCTGGCGAACGCTGGATTGTGAATGACTATGCCGCTTTTTGTGCAGTGATAGCGTTGGCAGCTGCAAGGTGCCAACGCTATCACTGCACAAAAACAGTAATTATCCCCCTTGTCTTTTACGTCAGCTCCCACATTCACGAGATCGTATATCTGATGGTCGTCCACGTATGCCCACCATCTACCGTCTTGAGCAGAACAGGCGTCTTGCTACTTGTAGCACCGATAGCCCAGCCGATCTCGGTCGTAACAAAATCCAGGAACTTGAAACTGGGGAGACTATGAGTTGTGGAC
>VBHS01000122.1 GCA_005881295.1 Chloroflexota bacterium | reverse complement strand
GCCAATGATATCTCCATCTTTAAGAACATGCTGAGGGTTGGGGATGCCGTGACAGATCACGTCATTAATGGCAGTACAAATGGTGGCGGGTAATGGCGGAAAGGCGGGGTAGCCATTTCTTTGTGGCCGCGCTCCATAGCCTTTGTAGACAGGTATTGCTCCCTTCGAACGAATAAACTCTTCTGCAATACGATCCAACTCAGCGGTATTCATGCCTGGAACGATATGTGGACGGAGTACTTCATATGTTTCCGCAACGATGCGTCCTGCCTCACGGAGATGCGCTATCTCCTGGCGGGATTTGAGCATTATAGCCATGCTTTTCTCCTGTATCTTGCATGTATCTTATGGATGCACTAGACGTGTGCGCCTTCAAGGTACGGCTCACGTTTTACTGCCTGGGCCGGTTCCCAGACCAGCAAATCGTTCATGGTAACTGAGAAGTAATTACTGAAGTAGTTGAGTAGCCGGTCAAAGGTGGCATAATCGACCCGCCGGCTGCGTCCTTTGTGCAGCGCGGCTAATACGCTCAGAGAGACGCCACATTCCTCGGCAAGTCGGCGCAGGCTTATGGCTGGCTTTCCTTGTTTGGCGCGTTCCACGTTCACCCTGGCAAGCAATATCCGAAGATGGCAAGAGATGGTCAAGGTATTCTCCTTTCAGGATATTTGAGGTAGATTACCAGGTTTGTTATGACTTGTCAATACAATGTGTGGAATCAGGACAACAAGGGCTCTTGGTTATCGATCGGCTGCATTTGTTTGAATCCTCATCGTTGCACTCTTCGAAATGATGTTGTTATGCCGTCAGGGGTGTGCCAGCCGCCAGCTGGCACACCCCTGACGGCATAGGAGGGGAGATTGGGCCCAGACAGAAACCTGGTTGGGTCACTTTTGACTGTGGTTCTGCTGGTATATTTTGATGGCTTTTTGCAGGAAGGCTTCCTCTTCCTGGTTGTAGGGAAGGGGATAAGGAACCTGCTCTGCCGGTGCCTGGCTCACGTCTTTGTACATGTTGCGCAAGCCTTGCTGAATGCCTGTATCCCCGTGAGTGAACTGGTGAACCAGGTTTTGCCATTTTTGGACAAGGGCCTGCGCTTCAGGGCTGGCGGGATCTTGAGCTGTTGAGACGAGGAGCTTTAGCTCTGCAATAGCCTCGCCCCATTGTTGATTCGCTACAAGCTGATCCTCTTCCGTCCAGTCCTTGCCCCACTCTGCCAGTTTTTCCCGTTGCTCTTCGGTATAATACTTTTTACTCAACTGTTCCATCTGGTTTAGTTGCTCTTCAGTGAAGTATTTTTTACGCCAATCGTTGGTTGGTTGCATTTGAATCACCTGGATCACTCTAACGATCGATTCCCAGTCCTGTTTGTTGGCTTGCAGCAACTCCGCTGTTTCATCGATGGCCTGGATGATGGTATCAAGCTGGATTCTTTTCTCCTGCATCATGGCTTTCTGGAGGGCAAGCGATTCTTGCAGGATGGTTGGACCGGTGCGCAGGAATTGCTTGATCTCTTCCAGTGAAAAACCGAGGAATTTCAGGGCCAGTATTTGTTGGATGCTGAGAAAGTCTGTGTCGGTGTAGAGGCGATACCCTGCTTCTGTATATTGGGAAGGGGATAACAGGCCTACTTTGTCGTAGTAGCGCAAAGTGCGTATGGACACAGAGGCTTTTTGTGCAAATTGTCCTGTATGATAATAATGTTGACCCAAGTGTTTCCTCCTTTCTGGCTTTCAGTATAAAGTATGACGTTACGTCAGGGTCAAGGGTTTTTGGAGGAGTTTTTTCGCGCGGAAACAATCGCGTAGATTGGTGCCACCTGTCTTGCCGAGGTCTTTCCATGAAACCCCGCCAAGACCTCGGTAACACCGACGTGCAGTATCCTTTGCAAAACCTTGTCCGAACCAGAAAAATTGCGTAAGATAGAGGAGAAGAACTATTTTTCTGTCGTGCAATCAGACCGCCGGTACGTCGTGCGGAGAGAGGAAGGCTCATGCCCAGGCAGCGATTTGAACGCCATGAGTCAACCCATGACTGGCACCAGCTTCGTTCCTTGCTCAAAGACTCAGCTCAGATCACCTATGAAATCATTCGCCCAGTCATCTTGGGTTGGGAAACCCCGAAGGAGCGGTCCGCGGAAACAGGCATGCCCCAGCGAACCATCTATTACAAGGCCAATCTCTTTGATCAGGCAGGGATGGCAAGTCTCCTTCCCCCAGACCTACCACCAGAAGTGCCCAAACTGGATAAGCGGAGTCTCCCTCCTCCAATGCGGCAAGCCATCGTCGATTTGAAAGCGGAATATCCTGCTTTCACGCTCCATGAAATCGCCACGATCTGCTACGCGCAATTTGCTCGTAGGCCCTCGCCTCATACCATCCAGGTAACATTGGCAACCGGCCCCAAACCTTCACACACGACACGCCGCTATCCACTCTACGCAGCGTTTGATGATCCTGTCCAGGGACGTTTAGCGATCATTCGACTCCATTTTGAGGGATGGTCGGTCAAAAGCATCGCTGGCTACTTGGGGACCAGCCGCAAGCTCATTTACACCACGCTCAAACGCTGGATTTCTGAGCAGTTCGCAGGCCTCCCTGATAAGCCGAGTCGGCCCCATCAGCCTGCGACGAAAACAACGCTACGAGCCATGCAGGAAGTGAAGCGGTTGCAGATCAACCCGGAACTGGGCGAATACCGGGTAAGCGCGGCCCTCGAGCAAATGGGGATCAAGCTCTCCCCACGCACCTGTGGGCGGATTTTAGCCTTGAATCGAGAGCTGTATCATCTGCCCATGCCTGCGACTTCTGGCCGCCCGAAGAAAGAGTTCCCATTCTCCTCAGAGCGAAGGCATCAATACTGGTTTGTGGACATGAGGTACCTGGATATGCATACGCTTGGGGGCGGGATGATTTACTGCATCAGTATCTTAGAGGGCTACTCGCGAGCCATCCTCGCCTCGGCAGTGACGCGCCGACAAAACTTCGAAGAGTACGTTGCAGTACTCTATGCGGCTATTCGCAAGCATGGGTGTCCAGAGGCATTGGTCAGTGATCATGGCAGCGTGTTTCGAGATCACCGCGCCATACACATCTACGCCGCTTTCGGGATTGAGAAGAAAGAGATTGAGAAGCGGCAAAGCTGGCAAAATCTGATAGAAACAGCCTTTAATGTGCAAAGACGGATGGGAGACTGGTATTTTGAAACGGCGAAGAGCTGGGATGATCTGGTTGCAGCGCACCAAAAATGGGTCTTGGATTACGACTACCAGCGTCACATGGCTCATGAAAAGCGGGAAGATGGTCGTCACTCGCCAGCAGAGGTCCTGGGCTGGGTTACAGGAAAGCAGTTTGAGCCAGACTTCATGTATCGCACCTTCTCGGCGATTTGCGAGACGAGAACGCTCACCAAAGCCGGGTATGCTCGCTTTCGCGACTTCTTGCTCTACGGGGAGCGCGCTCTGGCTGGCAAAAAGGCCCTGATCAACATTTTTCAAGACACCCTCGCTCTTGAATATGGAGAACATCCTTTGGCAAAATACTCCGTTGAGTGGCAACCCGATGACCACCATCTGCTTCGAGTTGGCAATCCGCGTCTCCTTGAACATCCCTATCAAAGCCCTCAATTAGAGCTGTGGCCCAAAGAGGCAGTGGAGTGGTTTGTCATCATCAAGGCAGCTGCCTATTGCTGCGTTCCTTAAATGTAATGATGACAAAAACAAAGAGAAAACAGCGTAGTCTGGCTCTATAGGCTAACCCGTTTTGTTACAATATTTAAGGAACGCAGCACTATGGACCACGAAAGCACGCGAAACGAGCGACTCGGATTGTGGTGATGCAACCGCCACTCTTCGCCGAGGAAGCTGCTCAATAGCGTGACTGTTCGACGATTTTCCAGGTGAAGCGTAGGCGCATCGGTGTCAATCAAAGGAAAGAGAGGACGATCATATGGAATACACGAAGCTAGGAAACACCGGAATGGATGTGTCGCGAATCTGTCTCGGGTGCATGGGGTTTGGGGACGCGGAACGTTGGATTCACAAATGGGTGTTGGGTGAAGAAAACAGCAGGCCGATTATCAAGAAAGCCCTTGAGTTGGGGATCAATTTCTTCGACACCGCCAACGTCTATTCCCTTGGCACGAGTGAGGAGTTCCTCGGACGCGCTTTGAAGGACTTCGCCAATCGGGACGAGGTTGTCATCGCCACGAAGGTGCATGGCAAAATGCATGAGGGACCCAATGGCTCTGGGCTCTCGCGTAAGGCCATCCTCAGCGAGATCGACAACAGTTTGAAGCGGCTTGGGACCGATTACGTGGACCTCTATCAGATCCATCGCTGGGATGACCAAACCCCCATTGAGGAGACAATGGAAGCACTGCATGACGTGGTGAGGTCTGGCAAGGCCCGCTATCTCGGTGCCTCTGCTATGTTCGCATGGCAGTTCCAGAAGGCACTGTACGAGGCCTCGAAGTATGGGTGGACCCGCTTCGTCTCGATGCAGGATCACCTCAACCTCCTCTACCGCGAAGAGGAGCGGGAAATGCTGCCGCTGTGCCGCGAGGAGAAGATCGGGGTGATCCCGTATAGTCCACTCGCATCTGGCAGATTGACGCGTGATTGGTCATCGGAGAGTACACTTCGTTCCGAAACCGATCAAATCGCGAAAAGCAAGTACGATGCGACAGCCGAAACTGATGGACAAGTGGTTTCGCGGGTGGCGGAAATCGCGGAAAAGCATGGGGTTCCCCGCGTGCATATTGCGCTGGCCTGGCTGTTCCAGAAGAAGCCGGTGACAGCTCCTATCATCGGGGCCACGAAGATCACGCATCTGGAAGATGCCGTCGGTGCTTTGTCCGTGAACCTGACTCAGGTAGAGGTGGCATACCTGGAAGAGCCGTATGTCCCGCATCCCATCATCGGTCATCAGTAAAGAAGAGGACAGCAGCATCCATTGTTGCGATGCTCTCCACAGAACGCGCAAAGCCCTCGGTAAAACTTTTTATCGCTGAGCTTTAAAGTAAAAGCTCTTTTTGCAAAGGATACTGCACGCCGGTGTTACCGAGGTCTTGGCGGGGTTTCTCGGCCATGGCTAGGTGTGCCGCAAAGAGATAACCCTGCAGCTCAACGGTCGCCAGCGGGAGGTCCGCCTGTCGGCCATCGGCATGCACCACGGCATCGCCCGCATCCTTCCAGCTCTGGTTGCGGTAGCCTTTGGGGCTGCGTGTCTCATACTCCAGGAGCCCATCTCTATCCCGGTCACCACGTTCGTCACACCAGCGTATGGCCGCTTTGGCTGTCTCAAGATGCGCCTTGAGCAGCTTGTCATCGCCGGTCCAGCGCCAAGTATGCCAGAGCGTCAGGCAGTAGAGGGCAGGGGGCATCGTGCGTACCATAGTAGGCCGGAGCAAAGGGAATCCGGTTGCGGCTCGCCAGTTCCCCCCGGCGGCATTCATGGAGCAGTTTGCCGGGCTCAGCATCCCACCAGTCATCTCGCCTGCTTGCCTGCAGCTCACCCAGGGCAGCTAATGCTCCCTGTGCTGACCACGCTCCAATGAGGCCAGATAGCAGTGCTGCCACAAGCGGATCGCGGCCAAAGAGCGTTAAGAACCAGGGCACACCAGCTGCGACGTAGGGGGGGCTCCGCCTGTGGGATGTCCAGAGCGTGCAGATCGGCAATGTCCTGGGTGCATGGCTCCTCCTCAGGACGTGTGATGGTTCGTTGCTTGCGCAACCACTGTTACCTCGTCATGCGCCTTGCGCCAAGGGTGCCGGTGGCCGGCTGCCCTGAGAGGGAACTGGGGGCATTGAGATTCGCTCCCTCGTCGACCCCCACTCCCAGCCGCTCCACCAACTCGCCGCCCAGCCAGCCCGTCACCAACGCCAGGGCCACGCCCACGATCGAGAGAATATAGGCGATGACGGAGGGATTGGCCTGCGCGTTCAGCCGGATGAGCCAACTCACAATAAACAACAAGACGATGACGACGTTGCCCACGCCGTGCCACAGGCCGAGCGTTTTCGCGCGTGTACCCGCTGGGATCGCGAGCCAATCGATCAGGCCAAAGATAGCGGCCAGCAGCGCCCCGATCACGCCTGCCGTAATCATCCAGAAGGCGACAACCGAGAAGAAGCCGTTGCCCGTGATCCAATGGATGATGTCGAAGAAGAGCGACGTCGCCAGTAACCCCAGCGGGAAGACAATCAGCATGGGGTGGATGGGATGTCCGAATGCCTTCACTTTGCTTTCCATAATGTACCTCCTTGCTTGTTATTCCAAACGGATGATGGAGCAAGTTGAAATCCTGTCAACCAGTCTTTTGCTCGAGGCGCTTCCCTACCGCCTCAGACACAGTATCATGAGAGAGCTGAATAATAAGTACTATCTTGCCATTGGTGATTCATACGGTACGATACAAAACGTTTACAGATGGCCTTCCGCTCATACGTCTGCTCCGCATCCCAGCAAAAACTCTACCCGCAGCGACGAATTCTGCTCGTACTCACCCCTCCACACCGTGGTGCGCGTCAACGATGCTGTCTCTTTCACACCTCGCATCTGCATGCAGAGGTGATGGGCTTCTACGTACACCGCCACACCGTGCGGCTCAAGCATCGCAGTGAAGCTATCCGCAATCTGCCGCCCCAGCCGCTCCTGCACAGTAAAGCGCTTCGCAAATAGCCGGACAAGCCGCGTGAGCTTAGAAATCCCGATAATATGCTCGTGAGCGATATATCCGATATAAGCAAGCCCGTAAAAAGGCAGCGCGTGGTGTTCACAGAGCGCAAAAAACGGGATTGGGCCTTCAATGACCTGGCTCAGGCGGCAGTCTGACCCTCCGCGACATTCCGTCTCGAACACCTTGAGCAATTTGGGATCGCCGTCGTAGCCCTCGGTCGCATCAAACATGGCCCGTACAAAACGCTGCGGCGTCTCCTCGGTCGCCGGCGTGTTCAGATCCATGCCCAATGCGTCGAAGATTTCGGCCATGTAACCCTCGAACTTCCGCATCTGTTCCTGCGAAATTTCGCGGCGTTGCAGTTCCATCATCGTATGCAAGTTAAAATCTTCTACATCTCGATCGAATAACATCATTCCTCTCCGGTAATGCTCTTCTATACCTATCCCTGCACAGGCCAGATATGTACTCTCAATGGTGTAACACCGCTCTCTGTTTCTATACCATATTTATTCAGATAAGTCAATGATTTGCTTGATTTACTTGACAAAATTTGCACTGGTTGGATACACTGAAAACAGGATTGGAGGAAACGCATGCCGCTAGCGCAACGGTTTTTTGCAAGCACACGCGGGTTTCACCGTCATGCCCAACTACAGTTTCGCTGATTACCCAGCGATGGATGCGTTCCTTATTCCCGGAGGCTATGGTACACGCCAGGAGATATACAATCGGCGTCTCCACGAGTTTATTCGCTCGCTGCCCCGGACAACTTTACTCACCAGCGTTTGTACGGGCTCCTGGATCTATGCCAGGATGGGGCTGCTCGATGGACTTCCTGCAACGAATCGCAAGGAGCCCGCACCATGGAATACAGCGAAGCGTATGCGCTTTATCGAGATGACGTCGTGCGCGCATCCCTGCTCGATTTATGCCCGGCCCCGATCATCATGCGCCGCAGGAAGTACCCGCCGAAACCAGCCGTGACGCCCAGGGCCAGGAGCACAATACTAAAAGTAAGGAGATGAGCGTAATGGGCCTGTTATGCGTGGTCCAAGCGACGCAGCTCAACCTTGCCGTTGCGTTGACGGACCGCGAATGTCGGTGCGGCATAGACAGCCGGTCCATTCACCACGCTCCCATCACGCATACAGAAGCGTGAACCATGCCAGGGGCATTGTACTACCCCATCTTCCACCGTGCCTTCATCTAAAGGCCCGGCCAAGTGCGTACAGGTAGCACCAATAGCATAAATAGACTGGCCCTGTTTCAGCAACACGGCAGGGATTCCAGAGACATCAACGCGCGTCAGCTTCCCCTCGACCAGGTCTCGCTCGTCCATGATCGCGACAAAGTCGTCAGAGCCCCCCTCCCAGGCCACATGGTTCACGCCAATGCCTTTGGCGAAGACCAGTTCACCTCCCAGGTAGGCGGAGAAGAGCGATACCACGTAGCCGGTTGTCGAGAGAGCAACGCCCG
>VBHS01000121.1 GCA_005881295.1 Chloroflexota bacterium | reverse complement strand
ATGGCCTGCACGGTTGCCCCCAGAAAACTATCGACCATACTCCCTGCCAGCCCACTTACCAGCGCGATAAGTGGTAGAGCGGCGAGAGATCTCCTGCATCGCTGTAACAACCAGAAAACTGTTCCCTGTGCCAGTGCCCCGGCTGCCGTCGCTGCCGTTCCAAGCGGCGTTATACCGCCAGAGGTACCGGGCGCAACGACTTTTCCCGTGGTAACCAACCGGGGCCGGTGGGGACTCAGCACCCCTAGCTCGGTTGCCCAGGTATCTGCGGTGGCGGTAGCGAGTGCTCCAGCATAGCCCATCAAGCATACCCTGCGCAAGAAGTGAGAAGGCGTGAGTCTATAGATCAAGGCCAGCAGGGTAGCTACTCCTCCATTGGCAGCAACCTGGGCAAAATCGCGCCGGGACCCCTTGCTGAACTTGTCATCGGCGATGTTTGCCTTATCTCGCACGCGAAAATGTGAAAGGATACTGGAGGAGACGAAGAAAAAAACAAGTGAAAGACCCCATGGCCAACCTCCCATGCCAAAAGTCGTTGTGCCTGTCACTATCGCTCCTGCTATGCCGCTGCGGCTGAGCGATCGACGGCGGTAGGCTATCAAGCCGATAGTGCTACTTAACAGTAAACCAAACAATAGCATGGTTCCTCTCATGGGATCCCTCGCTGCATGGTTGCCTGGCGCGTTGTTGCGCTGGGAAAAGAAAAGTGTCGTGGGCATCGTGGGCTCTGCTACATGTGACGATCGAAACATAGGTAGTACCTCTAAGAATTTGTGGTATGTTTGTTACAGAATGCTATCATAGCCAGTTCTATTCTAAAGAAGGACTGGTATGAAGACAAGGGGAAGTAGGTGATATCTTCAAGTGAGGAGTCTATATTCCTTGTCGAACTGCCATGTAGATATTGCCTCCAACTCGACATAAAGATGTGGGTGTAAAGGATCGATGTGTTTAACCAGGTGGATATCGACTACCCGGTTATCATTCAGTCCGAGTCCTTCACAGAGAGCATCCTGAGTGATTTTGAGACCGCCATCGAGGTCCCTTTTCAGTGGAGTGGCGAAGTAGAAGTCAAGGAAAAGAGCCAGGTAGCTTTGATGCAATGAATTTCGGAGTGCCTCGTGTAATATTTCCTGTTGCTCGAGAGAGCGGAGCGTGTCCCGCACTTGCCGTTTAAATTGACGGGCTGCCACGGTGCTTACACGATGTCCATCAATTGTAGCGTATTGCTCGTTGATACTAGGAGGGAGTGGAAGAGTGAGACACAACAGGGCGTTCTTGCTCGCAGATTTCTCTCGCATAGGTATCTCCTGCATATAGTACTTTTAGCGTGTTCTTGTCGTGCGTATTGTATCATATCATCATGTTTTGTCTTGTTTATAGTAGCCATTGTCAAGCTGGGAAAAGAGTGATAAGCTTCCGTCGGAATAGCTATATCTGTACTGCGTCTGGCGAAAGTGAGGAGCAAAAGTGATAACATGTAACCACTGTAGAAAGCCAACCCTTGCAGGTATGGCGCATTGTCAGAATTGTGGATGGCCTTTAACGACAACCATAGGGGATGGGAACGTTCCAGAGATGGCAGCTCCAGAACAGCCAGAACTACCTGCATGGTTGGAAACACTTCGCTCCGGTGGGTCTGCGACCGGAAACACAGGATCGTCGAATTTCTCCGCTGCCGATCTCGTTGATGAAGGAATGTTGCCTGGCTGGATGCGACCTGGACGCGAGGAAAATGCTGACAATACACCCTCAGGTTCCCACCCGGCGCGGAGGCCAGCCTCCATGCCGGCGCCCAATACCGATAATGCATTTACGCCAACGAGAGGCATGCCGGCCAACTCATTGATTGATGAGCAGTCGCTGCCATCCTGGATTCAGGGACAACAAGAGGGATCACCATCTGCCGGGCAGCAAGGCATTTCTGCTGCGAGCCTGGTACAGCCGGGGGCATTGCCAGACTGGATCAGAGGTTTAGAGACACAGTCTCCTACACCACCTTCTACACCTCCCGGTCCCGTCCAGTATCCCCAGGCAGGACCCGCCCAGCAACCGATATCGGGCCATGAGTTGATCGACCAACAGGCTTTGCCACAGTGGATGTCAGGGCAAGATACCTCCATACCAGCCAGGGGAGAGTCTGGTTTGCCGGCCTCGTCGTTGTTGGATGCCCAGTCCTTACCTACCTGGCTGCGCGAGGGAAGCCAGGACCAGCGCAGTCAATATGCCGGGCCGCCACACCCGCCTGCTCAAGCCGGACAGGCTCCTGATTACTGGGTACCAATTGGACAAGGGCAGATTCCGAACCCGAATATGCAAAATAACCTGGCCGCGGGATCCTTGATTGATGCAAATGCTTTGCCAGATTGGATGCGTCCCAACGAAGCACAGCGGCCGGGTATGGCATCCCCTCCTCCGCAACAAAATCCTGCTGAGAATCCCAGGCAAGCATCCTTTGGCGTTCCGTCTCGTTCGGAAAATATGCGTGTACCCAGTCGCCCTCGCGCTGAAATGGGATATGTTGAAGAGAGCGAAGTGGCAGCGAATACCTTTGCCTCCATGTTGGGTGTAGCTTCTGTGGCCCCTAACTTCTCTGGACAACAGTCGCGAGATGCTTCTGGGCCTTCGCAGCCGCTCTCTCAACCTCTACAGCCTATGCCTCAATCTCAGTCGTATGGAATGCCTCCTGGCTCAGCGCAGGGACAGCAGCCGCTGCCAAATCAGCATTATGGGCCTGCTCAAGGTAGAACACCGGCAGGATATCAAATGGGTCAAATGCCAAATAATGTACCGGGAATGCAGCCAGGAGCAAGAATGCATAATGACCAGTCGAATGCTAACAAGAAACCGGGCAAACGCGGCTTTCTGAGCACTATTCTTGACTGGTTCTCTTTCACACGCTAAAAAATAATCAAAAAAATATGAAGGACATGGAGATGAGTACACAACCCTATACGGAAGGAGGACGGGGGCCAAAACCTAGCTCTAATTCCACATCCGTTGCTTCACTGCTGGTTGCTGATTGTGGCACAGTATTTACCAAAGTGTCACTATTTGGCAAAGTCGAGGGTCAATATCGTTTGATGGCGCGTGGTGAAGCTCCTACAACAATAGCTCCTCCTTACGAGGATATTACCAAGGGTATTATCCAGGCGATCAATATCATTGAATTTATTACTGGTCGCCTCTTCATCTCTGAAGGGCGTATCATCTCCCCCGAGCAGTCGAATGGCGATGGAGTGGACGTTTTTATTTCCACCATCAGTGCCGGAGGCCCGCTTCGCCTGGTTGTTTTGGGTGCGGTCGACGCGGCCATGGAGCAACTGGCTGCACAGGCTGCTTCTGGTCTCTATGCGGAGATATACTCGTTGCCTTCGCCATCACAAGTTGCAACTTCTGCCCCTGTCTCTGTCTCTGTAGGGGCCGGCCCTTCTGGCGCGGAGGACCCCTGGACCACCGAGCGCGTTGCTTTCGAGTGGGAACGGCAAATAGAACGCATCCGAGAACTGCAACCCCACGCGACTTTGATAGTTGGCATGGCGAACGGCCCTGCAGGCTCCACACCGCTGCAAGAAGCATGCCAGCTGGTGATAAAAGCTACCGCGGAGCTCAATAAACAAAATAGTGCCAGCGCTCCTACGGGTGCAGCCTCTCGCCAGGTCGCGGTTCTCTACGCTGGTGCCCCTCAATATGTTGAAGCTGTACAGCATATGTTGCAGGGGACCGCGACGGTAACCCTGGTCGATCCGCTGGTCTCACCACAACATGTTGGTTCAACCAGTATTGCTATCGGTGGGCTCTACGAGCGCGATGTCATCCAGCATATTCCTGGCTATTCCCGTCTGCATTCGTGGTGTAGCTCGGCGCCCGTGCCAACTGCGACTTCCTTGAGTAGCCTGGTACGTTTTCTGGCCCAGCACTATACGATGAACGTTACAGCAGTAGACGTTGGAGGAGCCAATACCACGCTGATGATGGCTGGCGAGGGGGGAGAGTTCATCCCCACAGTAAACTGTGGCGTTGGTGTTGGCCCCAGTCTCGAGACAGTGTTGCAACAGGTCGGAGTGCAGCGCGTTGCTCGCTGGTTGCCTTTTGATATCACCGAAGATGAACTGCGGCAGTACGTCTTAAATCATATGCTCCATCCCCATGTCGTACCTACCAACCAGCGTGACCTCCAGATCACCCACGCATTTGCGCGTGAAGCCATAATCTTGACGGCTGAAAACGCCAGGGGCAACAGCCAGCAATGGTTAGATGCGGATTTGATCCTGGCAACAGGCGGTGTGCTTGCTCACGCACCGAAATATGGCCAGGCAGCGCTAGTCCTGCTCGATGCCCTCCAGCCGCGCGGTGTCACCTCTTTGGTGCTTGATCGCACTATGCTTATCACTCAATTGGGTGCTGTCGCCACCGTGGCTCCGATTGCAGCCGTCCAGGTCAACGAGAATGATGCTGTTACCCATCGCCTTGGCACCTGTGTGATCCCATTTGGCAAGTTGCCGCAGGACGAGGTTGCCCTTCGTGTCGGCATTGAATATACCAGTGGGCGACAGGTGACAGTTGATGTGAAGAGTGGCTCAATTGAAGTTATTCCCTTACGCACCAATGAGCAAGCGCTACTCTCGCTCTTCCCTGCTCCAACCGTGGATGTTGGATTGGGACCGGGTGAGCGGGCAAGGGCAGCTGAAGAGATCGATGGTGGATTGGTAGGTCTTATCATCGATGCTCGTGGTAGGCCGTTGGTGCTGCCCGACGAAGCAAAAGAGCGTCAAAACCGCCTGTCATTGTGGATGCAAGCAATAGGAGCGTGACCCGGTCGTGGAAGGGAGAGGTATCTGCAATGACCTATCTGCTTGGTTGGTCTGTGATATCACAGATTCAGGTGAGAAGAGAGCGCTGGCCAGGTGGGTACAAGACCAGGGCTGTACCGCTTGTGTCCCCGGGTCAAGAAGTTCAGCCCGCCCAGCCGGTCATGCGCCTGGAACATGTAGGACCTGTCAAAGCGCCAGCAACGGTGCCACACTTCTCCTTTCCAGGGGTGAAAGACGCTCCAATCGGTGCGAGTGGACAGCCTACGCACAGTGACGCACCTGCTAGTGATCAATATGTGGGTGAGACTCTTCCCGCGGCTCTGCGCGGCCGCGTCGTCGATATCACGCGTCGTGGCGGTGTGGTCATCGAGAGCCGCGTCGCGGTATTGCAAGGGGCCATAGGAGTAGGATACCAGGTTGCCGGAGTACTCACCATGTGGCAAGCCCCAGGTAGTGGGGGTGGGGGAGAAAAACAAAGCGTTCCTACGGGCGTATTGCTGGTTGTTCCAGGGCCATTGAATTCGAGCATGTTGCGCGAGGTGCTTGCTTCCGGCGTTGTTGGTATAATTGCCAGCAGTATTCCTTTCCGCGACCTTGAGGGTTTTTTGCAGACAAACCTGCTGGAGCTTATTAACCGTATTGATGTAGAATCGGCTCAAGCTCATCTTCCACCTGTGACTATACTGCTCACCGAGGGGATAGGCATCTTTGCCATGCCTATTCGTACCATCAACTTCTTAAGTCATTACCAGGGATCAATAGCTCTACTCTCCGGCACAACCTCTATACGACAGGGAATCTTCCCTGAGCTGGTAATTTCTCTGCCACTAGTTGAAATACAGCAGCATTGGCATCCCATGCGACCTGATACAACACTCTCTATTGGTGCGCAAGTACGCGTTTGTAGTGGTGATCACGAAGGAGCAATTGGTACTATAAACTATCTCTATTCGCACCAGCAAGTATTTGCGTCGGGTATTCTTGCCCGAGCGGCCCTCCTTCGCCTTGAAGATGGTTCCATGCTCACTGTTCCCCTGTCGGTAATCGAGCGAATTAGCTAACCTTTTTCCACATTCTTCAGCACTTATCCACATATAACGGAATAATATGTGGATAACTTTTTGCGCCTCATTTATCTTCTATCCCCTTTTGACAAGTTTGTCAAAAGAAACGGCTAATTTCATTAAGTAAATCTTTAAACATGCTATGCATGTTATGCAGTTGTTATAGCTGATCGACAGATCTTTTCTACCCCTCCCGATCACTCACCCAACTATCAACGTCCTCCCGGTCATATCTTTCGGCTGCTGAATCCCTATCACCTGTAGAACAGTCGGAGCGACATCGGCCAGGATTCCATCGGTCCTCAACTTCACATGAGCCAGCTGTGGCACAACGAGATACAGTGGCACAGGATTCGTCGTGTGAGCCGTAAAAGGCTTCCCCGTTTGATAATCGATCAACTGCTCTGCATTCCCATGATCCGCCGTAATCAACAGGCCTCCACCGACTGCGAGCGTAGCCTCCACGACGCGTCCAACGCCTGTATCGACGGTCTCAACCGCTTTGATCGCTGCCTCGATCACGCCTGTGTGACCAACCATATCGGCATTGGCATAGTTCATAATTACCAGGTCATATTGTCCGCTGCGGATATGCTCCACCGCCGTATCGGTTACACCAACCGCGCTCATCTCAGGCTGCAGGTCGTAGGTTGGCACTTTTGGCGAAGGCACCAGCAAGCGCTCCTCACCCGGGAAGGGGGTCTCGCGTCGCCCATTGATAAAATAGGTCACGTGGGCGTATTTCTCGGTCTCGGCAGTATGGAACTGGCGCAGCCCGGCTTCAGAGATCACCCGTGCCAGCGGCATCTCCACCTCATCCGCACGGAAGGCTACCTCCGCGTCAAGCCCGGCCTCGTATTCAGTCATCATTACATATTTTAAATCCTCGATGCGTGGCCCCCGGTCGAATTTTCCCTTCGCCTCTGGTGGCAACTCTTTCATTACAAAAGCTTTGGTGAGTTGCCGGGCGCGGTCTGGCCGGAAATTGTAGTGAATGAGCGCGTCTCCGGCCTTTACTACGGCGACGGGATGGCTATCTTCTATGATGACGGTCGGCAGAATAAATTCGTCGGTCACATTTTTCTCATAGGACTGCTGGATAGCCTCTATCGCCGAACTGGCGCGTTCACCCTCGCCTTTCGTCATCGCGAAATAGGTCATGCCCGTGCGATCCCAGCGATTGTCGCGATCCATCGCATAATAGCGCCCGCTGACAGTCGCCACTTTAGCGGCATGTTCCCCGCCAATCTCGCTGGCGCGAGCCTGGAGCTGCCGCATAAACTCAATCCCGCCTGTAGGAGAAGAATCGCGCCCATCGGTGAAAGCATGAATATAGACGCGCTCGACGTCGTGCATATGCGCTAAGCGCAGCAGTGCCTCCAGGTGCGATTCATGTGCGTGGACGCCCCCATTGCCCAGGAGGCCGCAAATATGCAGTTGCGACGCGTTTTTCTTGACGTGCTCCACCGGTTTGAGTAGCGCCGGGTTCTGAAAGAAGGAACCATCGCGGATAGACTCGTTGACGCGCGTATAGTCTTGCAGGACGCGTTTGCCTGCGCCGATATTCTGGTGCCCCACTTCCGAGTTGCCCATCTGGCCTTCCGGCAGGCCAACCGCTTCTCCAGAGGTTCTCACCGCTGTATGTGGCCATTCGCGTGCCAGTTTATCGATATTCGGAGTGCGGGCCATGGCAATGGCGTTACCCTCTTTACGAGGATTGATTCCCCAGCCATCCAGGATCACCAAAACAAATGGGCGTGGTCGCCCGGCAGATGTCGTGTTCATCAACAATCGCTCCATATTCTTATCAAATAAGTGGTGTAACCTGTCTCCATTGTATCACGTGTAATGAACAGTCATGTTGATCACTATCTGGATGAGAACAAAGGAGATCGTATGTCTCAGCTTCCGCAAAATAATGAATTGATAATATTCTTCGTCGTGCTCGCAGTGCTGCTGATTATCGTGATCGTTTTGGCGGCAGTAAGCATTTCCCGGCGCAATAAAAGCGGTCGCACGCTTACGTCATCAACGTTTGGGAATGATATTGAGGGCGGCAAAGATATCGGACCCGCCAGCCATGGCCCCACCAACATGGGAAGAGGTACGAGGGCTGAAAATGGAGAAGAACCTTCGCGCAGTGGCATAAACAGGAATCCTGGCGATGATGGGCATCTGTGAACGGCAGCTTGAAATTTAACCCGCTGCGGCTTCATACGTATATCCTAGTAAGGAAACGCTTCGGCCTTGTGCAGAGCAACCTCAAGGCCTCAAAGAGGTTTTTTATCTCGTGTGGTAGAATGGCTAGAGTGAATGTGATACTGAACCTCATTGTTTCTAAGCATAAAGGAAAGATGGTATGACAACAATAGATTCACAGACCGTAATGCGTGGTCTGCGTAAAAGTATACTGGCAGTGGGCATTGCCCTCTGCTTGTTGTTTGCG
>VBHS01000120.1 GCA_005881295.1 Chloroflexota bacterium | reverse complement strand
GAGAACGATGCACAGGCTCTGGATGCCTATTCATATGCAGTAACCACAGCGGCGGAGCGAGTTGGCCCTGCGGTTGTCCGTATTGATATAGAGCGAGATGGTCAGCGTGTTGGTCCATTCAATGTGCCTGCCTTTGGGAGCGGTCTTGGCTCCGGCTTCATCTTCTCCTCAGATGGCCAGATATTAACTAATGCCCATGTTGTTTCAAGAGCGCGACGAATCCGGGTAACCCTGGCGGACGGACGGAAATTTGACGCTGGCCTCGTTGGCAGCGACCCGGAAGTGGATGTTGCCGTCCTTCGTATTGGCGCGGATCATCTCCCCGTTGCGGAACTTGGCCGCGTCCCGCTACGCGTCGGTCAACTGGTGATTGCCGTCGGGAATCCTTACGGGTTGAACTGGACGGTTACTGCTGGAGTGGTCAGCGCGTTAGGCCGTGACCTGGATGTTCCCGGTTCGCGCAAAATGACCAATTTGATTCAAACCGACACCTCAATCAATCCCGGTAACTCGGGTGGTCCGCTAGTCGACAGCTTTGGGCGCGTCGTAGGTATCACCACTGCCATGATGCCCTTGGCCCAGGGCCTGGGCTTCTCGGTTCCCCTGGATACTGTGAAAGCAACCATCGCCAGGGTTACCAGGAGGCGTGAGGCAAAACCCGAGGGAACATCCATGGGAGTTGGCGGGATGCGGGTGAAGATTGACCCGGCCTTGCAGAGAAGCCTCGGACTAGATCGAGTATACTCTCTGAACTGGTCAAATGCAAGAGATGATAACATTTTATAGAAATTAGTAACAAAAAAAGAAAGCTTTACTCATACATTTCTCAATAGAGAGATATCCCCAGTGTAAACATGGGGTGCCATGGCCTCTAAAACGCCATAGCACCCCTCTTATCACCTCCGAGCGACGTATTTCCCTCATGTTCAGGGACTTATTCATCCTCCTCATCATCAATTGGTTTATTTTGCTCCCCGTTCTCGCGTTGCTTTCGCAACAGTTCCTCAACGCCTTGAATCAAGGATTCAGCGCTAGGCAGTGGCCCTGTTCCCGTGGATCTATCCGCATTGAAAAATGAATCTTCCTCCTCGTCATCGTCATCGTCGGAATGAACTGCTTCGCTAATCTGCTCTTCCAGCTTACGTACATATGCGCTCGCCTCTGGATCTTTTGCAACCAGCGTGGAGATTTGTTCTTCGAAACGAATAGCATCCAATTGTATATCGCTTAAATCTAATCCGAAAGACATAAATGTGTTGAGATAGGTGAGAAGTGCGGATGTTACCTTGATGTTAGGTGTGGCCGCGAGGTAGTGTGGTGCCGCCGCCCAAATACTTGCTGCGGGAATGGCGACTCGTCGAAATCCATCCTGTATTACTCCCACCATTCCAGTTGGTCCTTCATAACGTGAATTATGAATATCCATTTCTTTAAGACGTTCCTTCATATCCACGGTAGATGCCGTGCCTGTAATAGGCACGGCAATTGAGTGTGGTACATCAGCTAGTAATGCCCCGAGCAGAATGATTTCCGAGGCATGGAATTTCTTACAGACTTCCAGGAAACATTTACTGAACGTCTTCCACTTCAATTGCGGTTCTGCGCCAAGATAGAGGATGATATCATGGCTCAGGTCGGGGGCCTTGTACGCTAAGAACTGGCAAGAAGGCCAGACGATGGTGCGTTGTATACCGTCTATATACTTGATTGTAGGCCTCGTCTCAGTGAAGACAAAAAAATCCTCGATATCGATCTCTGCGAGCTTTATGGGTTTCCAACGATCGATGAGGAATTTGATCGCTGTAGTTGCCGCATCAGCGGCATCATTCCATCCCCCGAAGGCTGCTATGACCACGGGATCCCGTAATTCTGGCTCATTATGATAGTGTATATATTCCATACGGTACCTCTCAGGTGACTTGATGAAGTGCTCTCCAAACTTCACACTGTATTATTGTAGCATAGTTGAAAAGAGGGAAATAATCAAAAATTGAGGCGCGCGGACTGTGTCCCCTCACAATATGCAACTTCCGGTTTTTGATAAGCAGCCTTCCGGTCAAGAGTGCCAGCGTTGCATATAGCCATAGATCATTGAGCAAAGAGTATCACTGCGCCAGGTAACGGGGAGTTATTCCACAAAAACCTGCAATGCTCCAACCAAGCGCAATATCCGTCCCACCTGCATATTCCTCTAAATAGCGATAGAGCCGGTGAGCATGGTCTGAATCTTCCCAATCTGGCTCAACCTGCGCGAATGGGCTGCGGGCGGTGCGCTCACCTCCCGAGCCGTCACCATCCGTGACCGAATCAACGATCAAGCGGTTTGCTCCACTCCGGAGCAATCGCTGCCCAAAATTCTCAATCCCAGAATATCGGAGACAGGGGCTGACCGTGATCTGAGTAGATATACCACAAGCGCGAGATTCCCGTATCAACTCCCAGCGTTTCTCCAATGGGGGTCCTCCTTTGAGACGCTTGAGATAGATCTGGTCATCTGTTTCGATGGTGACGGATAAACATGCATAAGGAATCTTCCCCAGTAATGAAAGGTCGCGTGCGGCCAGTGGAGAGCGCGTCTGGACGACAAGCAGATCAAGGTCATCATAATCAGCAAAGACCTCCAGGCATTGTCGCGTTATCTGATACTCGCGTTCAACAGGCTGGTATGGATCGGTCGTACTGCTCATAAAGATACGCAGTTTATGGCGTACCTGCGGCTTCATCGTGCTGAGCGCCTTCGCCAGCAGTTGAGCAGCATTCGTTTTGACCTGGACAGCGTGGCCCCATTCCGCAGTGAAACCGCGAAAATGCCAGTTGGGAAGGAATTGTGCATAGCAATAGAGGCCGCACGTTGTCTGTCCAAAGCCGCAACCTACGTACCCTGAAAGTGAATGGGTAAAAGGATATGGCCTGGCAGCCAGAAAGCCATTTCGTTGAGGCGTCAGTATACTTTTTGCTTCTTTCAGTAAAATTTCCATGCTTCCAGTGTAGCTCATTTGGCAACTACCAGGCAATAAAGATGGTTCTGACTACTTTCGTGCGCTGAAAAGCTATACTATTGACGCTAACTCCCATCTGGTCTTATACTCACAATATGACGACTACTACCATACCCGTTATCTATCAAGATCACCATCTGCTAATTGTCAACAAACCGGCAGGGCTTGTCATTCACCCCACCTATAAAAATGTTGATGGCACAATGTGGAATGCCCTGCTAGCTGACCTTGCGCAGCTCAGTGCTGACGATTGGCGGCCTCCTGTATTGCCAGATGAGCCCGGGTGGGCAGGTGCCCCGCCACACATACAATCCATGTTGCGGCAAAAACGCATTGAAAAGCAGTGGAAAGAAGATGGCCTGCTTCCTCGTCCTTGTTTGTTGCATCGCCTGGATAAAGACACATCGGGTATCGTAGCGCTGGCACGTACTGAACGATCGCGCCGTCACCTGGTTCGCCAGTTTCAGGACCATTCGATCGTAAAACGTTACCTGGCTGTCGTCCAGCAGGGAGCGCCTGCCTGGGCGCAACCCCGCGCTACGTTCACTATTGCAAAACGTAGCCCCGAAGGGAGCATGCATCAAGAACGTGTCATCACTCTTGCTCAAAATGAAGAATTTGTGCTGGATGGTCCTTTACAACGAGATCCTGATGATCGTCGTCGCTCTATTGTCGGCCCGGCGGGTCAAACTGCGCAAACCCTGGTAAAAGTTTTAGTCGTCTCACAACCATTTACACTGTTAGAGGTTCACCTTGTAACGGGACGCACTCATCAAATTCGTGCACACCTCGCCGCCCTGGGCTACCCGATTGTAGGTGATACCATATATGCCCCCTCAACTGTACCCGGTACCCCACAGGCAATGATGAGGAGGCAGTTCCTGCATGCGTACAGCCTTGAACTATGGCGCTATCCTGATAACGCACGATCTCATTTTGTGGCCCCCCTTGCCGAAGACCTGGTTTCCTGGATCAAGTGTTATTTTCCCGCTGCCTTAGGAGCAATAGATGCCAACAGCACAATACCCGCCTGATTACGGCCCTCACGCCAACCTCAACGAAGAAGAGAAGAAAAAACGTCTTGATGCCATGGTCACGATCTGGCAGAGCGACACCGAACGGCGTATCGAACGCGAAGGCTATCGATCATTCATCAAAGCGGTTGGCCTCGATGAATATCGCTATTCTGTCTGGCTGCGCTTTCCTGAGTGGGAGCGCTCAGCCGTGGTTGGCCAGGTGATCACCCTGCAACGCTCACCAGGCGGTTCTCCCGAAGATCCTGCCCTCTTCAGTGCCTGGCGACGCGACCCTCTGCTGAGGACCATGCCGGACTGGAAAGTGCAACTTCCCAACGAGAATGTCTTCAATATCTCAGTACGTATCACTCCTGGTGGTCTGGGTGAGGGCAGCAAGTGGGTCATTGTCATGCCCAAAGAGATGATTCCTCGCTACAGGCCAGCATGGCCCAGACAGCAAGATTGGGTTGCCTGGACCCGCTTGTTTGACTGGCTCTCCATCGGCATTGGTTTTATTCGCATGATGCTCGACTCTCTGTAGTACAGTTACCAGCATCATTTTTGCAGGTTTCCCTACCGTTAGTCAGTATTGTTCAGCCACGCATTCACCGGCCCCCTCCCTCCGTCTTTACTCGAGAGGCGCAGTTAATTCCAGTTGGATACCGTCAGGATCGCTGAAACTCAGGATGGTAATCCCGAAGGCTGGAAGATCCCTCACTTCCCCGTGCTCCACGCCATGCTCTTCGAAGAGGGCCGCGGCTTTGTGCAGTTCAGCGCGGTTGGCAACACCAAAGCTCAGGTGATCCAACCCTACCCGGTGAGGACTGAAACGATCATTAGGGGGAGCCTGGCTCGCGTCCCATGGTGGTGTAATACCCAGCAACATGTTCCCATCTGTCAGCACAAACCCTGGTGGTAGCTCAGCAGCCACCGTAAAGTTGAGTAAACTGGTGTAGAAATCACGTGAGCGAATAGGGTCGGTTACGATCAGTCGGATGTGATGGACGCTAGAAATAGTAATCTTTGTTGACATGGCTAATCCTTTCTTCTCTTCGGCTACACCTCCTTCGGCCTCTTTCACTAAATAGGGGCGTAACCTCGACGTTGTATCTGCCTGTACCATATCCTCTTGTGTCTCTCTTCTCTACTATACTACAAAAAGCGGTTGTGCTTCTTACTCTTGGCTCGAACTCTCAGAAGCTCTTGCGGCAATCTCCATTTTGATAGCTGGTGCGTGTTTCTTGACTGTTGAGTAGCCTACCCCAGCAATTTTTGCAATTTATTCCAAGGTAATCACTCTTGACTTTTGTCATAACATCAGCTATAATTCTGACCGAGTGAACTAAATTAGTCATATTGTTTTCATGGTCATTTAGTCATAATGAGGCAGAGGAACCATATTAGCAACCCAACGCAAAGGTGGACAAGGTCAAATCGAGGAACGCTCGAAACGCGAGCAACGCGGAGACAAGCGTATTCTCATCTTACATGGAACGAGCTGTAGAACTCAGGAAAAGGGAAACCCAAAAAGAGGAGGAGGTCACAACATGACAGTGCAAGAACCAGTGATTGTGATTGATAATCTACACAAATCGTATGGCAAGGTGCAGGCCGTTAAAGGCATCTCGATGCGCGTCGAGCAGGGCGAAATCTTTGGCTTCCTGGGGCCGAATGGCGCGGGCAAAACCACCACCATTCGCTGCATGCTGGATGTCATTCGCCCCACGTCAGGGACGCTGCGTGTGCTTGGGCTGGACGCGCAGCGCGACAAAATGGCCCTGCACCAGCGCATCGGCTACCTGCCCGGTGACGTGCGCCTGCCGGGGCAGATGACCGGCAAGCAGGTCATCAACTACTTCTCGCGCTTGCAGGGACGCGAACCCGTGCTGCTGGACGACCTTGTAGCGCGCTTCGATGTCGAGCTGAAACGACAACTGAAAGGCTACTCCAAAGGCATGCGCCAGAAGATCGGCGTCGTGCTGGCCTTCATGTGCGATCCCGATGTGCTGATCCTCGACGAGCCGACTTCTGGCCTCGACCCGCTTTTGCAGCGCACATTCAACGAGTTCCTGCTGCAAGAACAGGCGCGTGGCAAGACCATCTTCATGAGTTCGCATATCATGAGCGACGTCGAGAAGGTATGCCAGCGTGTGGCGGTCATTCGCAAGGGCGAAATCGTCACCATTGAAGAGGTGGAGAAGCTGCGCCAGAAGGCGGGCCAGCGCGTCACAGTCGAGTTTGGCGATGCCGTCAGCCCGGATGATCTGTCGCGTATTCCAGGGGTGAGCATGGTGACCAGCCACAACCATGCCTACCATTTCAATGTGGGTGGCAGCATGGATGCGCTCATCAAGGCGCTCAGCCGTCACGAAGTGCTGCGCCTGCAGGCCGAAGAGGCTCCACTGGAAGAAGTGTTCTTGAAGTTTTACGAAAATCCACAGGTGGAAACAACGACAACGGGTACGCGCTAAACCCTGTACTGGTGAAAGGAGAGCTAATAATGGCTGCCACATCCATCTCAAAAAATATCGCCGCACCGAAGAAACGCGCGCGCGGCCTGATTATAACCAGGGTCTCGTTTCTCAACGCCAAAACACTCTTAGGAGCAGGCGCTTTCTACATCCTTTTTATTGCGCTGGTGATCGGCTTCCTGTATCCCACATTGTCTGGAATAAATTTCAGTTCGTACCTGACCTCGAATGCTGTTGCAGGTCTGGTGGGCGCAAAGCTCAAGAATGTATCCAGTTTTTCCTCTCTCATAGGGGTGGAGCTGTATAGCTCGATTTACGCCCTGCTCTGGGGCGGTATCATCGCCTTTATGGCCGGGGCGGCACTGCCTGCCACCTTCGAGAACGGCACGCTCGATCTGGCGCTGGCGCGGCCAATTTCTCGCACGCGCTACTTCCTGGAACTCTGGCTCAGCGCAGTCCTGGGCGCAATCTTTTTGAGTCTGGCGGCTACTCTATCGATCTGGCTCGCTACCCTCTTCGTGAAAAACGCCGATATCGATTGGAGCTGGCTCGCCATCGCAGAATTGATTGAGCTGGCGCTCATGTTCCTGGCAAGTGGCATCGGTATGTTCTTCGGATCCTTCATGAATGCCAGCCGCGCGGCTGGCGGCGCGGCGTTTGGTATTATCGCCCTTGCCTACCTGATGAACACGTTCGGCACTCTCTCCGATAAACTGAGCTGGATGTTGAAAATCGAGCCGCTGTACTACACGCAGGGCATCCAGGCGCTTTCTGAACACTCTATCACCGGCTGGTATCCGGCGGTGCTGGTCGTCGCAGGACTGGTATGCGGCATAGCAGGACTGGTGATCTTCAACCGGCGCGATCTGCCAACGACATAAAGAAAATGCTGTGCTTATTGCTTTGCCCAATCGCTGAGCAGCGCTTTAGCTGCATTATGACCCGGCGCTCCCATGACGCCTCCTCCCGGGTGGGTACTTGAACCGCACAGGTATAACCCCTCAACGGGTGTGCGATAATGGGCACATTCTGGCGCAGGCCGCAGTGAGAACAACTGATCCGGTGTGATCTCGCCGTGGAAAATGTTCCCGTTGGGCATCCCATAGCGCTGCTCGATATCCACCGGGCTGAGTACCTGGCGCGCGAAAATGGCATCGGCGAAGTTAGGGGCAAACTCGGTCATCGTCGCAACGATGTTGTCTGCCATCTCATTTTTAACATCATCGGACCATTCTCGTCCTTTTAGATGATAAGGAGCATATTGGCAGAACATCGATATCGTATGGTAGCCGGTCGGCGCCACAGTGGGATCGGTAGCAGATTGCATATAGGCCTCGATGTAGGGCTTTTTCGAGAGTTCTCCGCGTTCGGCATCTTCGTAGGCTTCCTGCACCCAATCCGTGGTTGGCGTAATATCACACGAACCGGCGTGCTGCAATCCGGGCGCGGTGCCCGGAAGACATTTGAAGCTAGGCAATTCCTTTAGCGCAATATTAAGCTTGATCACAGCGCTATCTGTCTTGAAATGAGCAATACGTTTAAGAAATCCCTTGTCGAGCTCCGCGTCGGAGCAGAATTGCAGGAACGTCCGTTTTGCTTCTGCATTGGAAAGGACAGCTTTTGCGCGCAACTCTTCGCCAGTCTCCAATCGCACACCTTCGGCGCGTCCGTCATGTATCAGGATTTTCTCGACAGGCGCATTCGTGCGTATAACGGCACCGTGAGCCTCCGCAGAGGCCGCCATAGCGAAGCTGATACGCCCCATGCCGCCCCGTACATAGCCCCACATACCATGCTCCCCGTTGACCTCCCCAAACATGTGATGCCATGCGACGTAGACGGAACCCGGCGTCTTCGGCCCGATAAAGCTCCCGATTACTCCCTGTCCTGCATAAGCAGCACGTAAATAGTCTGACTCGAAATAATCCGCTAACATATCGTAGAGGTTGCCGAACATCAAATAACGATAAATTTCTTCATCTTTCCCTCTGAAACGTCCTGCAAGATCGGCAATAGATGGCGGCTCTTCAAGCAAAATAGGATTGAGTATCTCTGAAGCCCGATCAAAAAAAGCTAAAAATCTGGGATATGCTTCTGCATCATGAGGAGAAAGGCGACGGATATCTTCAACCGTTTTCTCTGTACTGGCACGGAAAAATAAATAGTTACCATCCAGGAACGGCACGAACATCTGGGGATCTTTGACATACGCATCAAAACCATAACGATGTAATTCTAGATCACGAATGATCTCTGGCCGCAGTAAACTCACAACATAAGCACATGGCGACATCGTAAAACCTGGGAATGGCTCTTCAAGTGTACAGGCTCCGCCAACTCGATCGCGCTGCTCTAATACAAGGACTTTCTTGCCTGCACGTGCCAGGTAGCCTGCTGCGACAAGTCCATTATGTCCGGCACCAATGATGATCGCGTCGAACTGCTCGGTTTGATTCGCCATGATGGGAAGAGCCTCCTATGGAATGCT
>VBHS01000446.1 GCA_005881295.1 Chloroflexota bacterium | reverse complement strand
ATGCCCGCTCAACCCGGATCGATAATGTTCCTCTCTTGTATGCTGAGATGTCAGGCGATGAATTAGACCAGCGTATCGCCGCCGCCAGGGCGAAACTTGGAGAGCGGCTCGTCATCCTCGGACATCACTATCAGCGTGATGAGATCATCAAGTACGCCGATTTTCGTGGAGATTCGTTTAAACTGGCACAGCTAGCCGCCGCTCGACCGCAGGCCGACTACATCGTCTTCTGTGGTGTACATTTTATGGCCGAGAGCGCCGATATCCTCAGCGCGCCTCACCAGCGTGTCATCCTGCCTAATCCCGCCGCGGGTTGCTCCATGGCAGACATGGCGAATATAGCCGAAGTCGAAGAATGTTGGCAGATGCTCCATGAAACGCTCGGGGACGAGGCGGGCATTATTCCTGTGACCTACATGAACTCGGCGGCCAACCTCAAAGCCTTTTGTGGGAGCAATGGCGGTATTGTTTGCACCTCTTCCAATGCTCCTGCCGTCATCAAGTGGGCCTTCAGCCAGGGTAAACGCGTCTTGTTCTTCCCCGATGAGCACCTTGGCCGCAATACCGCCCTCAAGTATGGCATAGCAGAAGAGCAGATGGCTGTATGGAATCCCAAAGACCCCATGTCCTCGATCGATGCCGAAGAGGAGCTGGAGCGTTCGAAGATCATTTTGTGGAAAGGTTACTGCACCACCCATATGCGCTTCAATGTGCAGCAGATCACCAAAGCTCGCTCTGAATATCCCGGCATCAAAATACTGGTCCATCCCGAGTGCCGCCGCGAGGTCGTAGAAGCCGCTGATCTCTACGGCTCTACCGAATATATCATTCAACAGATTGAGAAAGCCCCGGCCGGGAGTCAATGGGCGGTCGCTACCGAAATAAACCTGGTGCATCGCCTGGCCAAAGAACATCCAGAGCAGTTCATCTTCTGCCTTGATCCTATCGTGTGCCCCTGTTCCACCATGTACCGCATCCACCCGGCCTACCTCGCCTGGGTATTGGAAGGCCTGGTGCAGGATCAGGTAATCAACCAGGTCAGTGTAGATGAAGAAATCGCCCACTGGGCAAGAGTCGCCCTCGAGCGCATGCTCTCACTTTAATCAAGGTGTAAGTATTCTTGAGAGAGGACTGTTTCGTAGGGGCGCGGGCGGCGTTGAGCGGAGTGGGGACCCTTGGGTCGCCCACGTAGTCCTCTCGGGATAATAGCACGCCTCACGCTTCCAGCTGTAGGAAGTAATGATGTGGTGAAAAACGGCCAGGTGCAATTAAGCGCATTACGCAATCACGTTGTTGTGTTGTACTTTTATCCAAAAGATGACACTCCCGGCTGCACTGCTGAAGCCTGTTCATTCCGCGATGCTAATCGTGAGATGCAGAAACGTGGTATCGTCGTCCTCGGTGTAAGCGCCGACAGCGTTGAGTCCCATCAAAAATTTGCCGACAAATATGGGTTGCCTTATCCGCTGCTGGCTGATACCGATACAACTGTTTCGCAGCTGTATGGCGTGTGGAAAGAGAAGAACTACTACGGCAAGACGTACATGGGCGTCAACCGCGAGACATTCCTCATCGATAAAGATGGGATTGTTCGTAAAGTCTGGCCCAAAGTCAAGGCAGCCGAGCACGCTCAAGAGGTTCTGGAGACAGTAGATTCTCTACATCTTTAACCTTGGCACGGAAACATCATAGCTGGTCGAACGAAACCTCAAGGTATCGATGAGTAGCCCGCTCAGGCTCGCCTGCACATACTGTAGTGTATCGTCGATAGTATCGCTTTCCAGCACCTTATGATGGCCGGTAGCCCGATAGATAGATTCAAGGGCTTGCACCAGGTACTCATCATTCTCGCAGGTGCAAGCCTCCACCCGGCTGGGGTAAAGACGGAGCCAGCTAAGCAAATCCTCGCTTAAACATGCGCGCAAATGTTCTTTAGTCCTGGGATCACTTTTTTTCAAGATACGACGGAGCGTCTCCTGATAGTTATCATCATTACCCATTGTCTCAGTATCGACAGCTGAGAAATTGTTCTGGCAAGTGATACAACATGTATCCGCTTCATCCGAACTGGAGGAGGAGAATGAATTGACCTTCATGACTGTGCTCCTTTAATTGCCGTATCTTCTCTATATATGACGTTTCAGGAGCCCAAAACATTCAAAATCTCCCTCCAAATAGGAGTTTAGGAGCCCATATCTTTGAGCAAGGTCAGTCTGTATCTGCAACTTCGCTCCATTTTAATACGACAGAACTCAGCGATTCGTCACGCGACCCTATTCTGTAAAAGGGCTGCATGCATTATTGAATAGGAAATGGGACATATGACACTCTCATTCAACAAACAAACTCACGTACACTTGCAAATGAAGCTATCTTAGCGGCTTTCATTGATGTTCCTGCCTTATTCATTACTCGAGGTGAGTCACTTCTTTTAGAATGGACTGTGAAGGGAAATGTAATTATGACGCAGCAAACTGTATCACCGATTTGTGACTGTTGTGGGCTCCCCATTATACCTGGTTCAGGAGAAGACTGCCCGCAATGCAATTATCCGATCAACCGGATCAAAGAAGAGCATTTTTTAGAATCCTCTCTTCGCGACCTTCAGCGTGTCGCTATCAATGGTGGAGCAAACGTGACGGTTAGCGGGCTGATTGGTCGCTATAGGACACGCCTGAATTACCTTCGTAGCCTCCATGCGGCTATGCCAGCTATGCCGCTGTTTGCCGCAGGAGGTAAACAATCCGAGAAAGTGCCTGCTCCAAAACCGCCTCCTGTGCCTGTGTGGAGTGCTGTAGTTGTAACGCCAGAAGAAAAACCACAACAGCCAGCGCGTCGCGGTTTTTCGTTTTCATGGCGGTCATTTGTGGTAGATCAGGCCATCACCATTATTGGTTTGCTTGGTGCATTTCTGATCTTAATGGGAGCGCTCAATTCTGTCGTCACTACGGGCAGTAATCCGCTGCTCTCCTTCCTCATCGTCTTTGGCGTCCACGCCTTTTTTGGCATCGCCGGCGTAGTCGCCTATCGTTTTACCAATTTCAAGCTGATTGCACGCCTTTATAGTGGCATTTATGTGCTTCTGGTACCGTTGGTCGGTTTTACGAGCTATAACTTGATGCTTGGTACCCACATAACACTTTCGTTGCCAACGCTGATCGCCATAGCAGCGGCGTATGCCGCAATTGTC
>VBHS01000119.1 GCA_005881295.1 Chloroflexota bacterium | reverse complement strand
GAAAGAACGTCATACGGATGCCGCCGATGTTTTGCTCGCCATCAACGAATTAAGCCCTGTAAAGGGTGCCCGTAAGGAAGCACGACGCTCACTGATCCAACTCCAGGGAGCAAAAATTTATCCACAGTGGCATCCGCCCGTTGATCAACCACTTGCTCTGGTACCACAGACTCCCACCCTTGACGAAGATAAGAATGAATATGTGGATGAAGAGAACGAGGATTATACAGCCTTGCGTGATTTGAGTCCCCAGGATGTTGTCACAACCTTTGTCGAGTCATGGGTCAATGATGACTACGACACGGCCTACGACCTGCTCTCGAACAACAGCCCCTTGCGCGAAGGATTCTCACTCGACGAATGGGTCGAACGTCGCGAAGAATGGGCAAATGCAGCCAATCAGGGCGACCTGGTACCGGATTTTATCCATGAACGCGAGCCTCAAAAATCGGGGCTCTGGCTTCCACCTGGTGTGGACCGTTCGCCTGACATGAAAGAGTTTGAGGCTGGCTGGTCCATCGAAATGGATCCAACGCCTCTTAGCGATACACTTCCAGAACTTCCCAAAGCGATTGCGGTCTACGAAGAAACACAGCGACACTGGTTTTGGGCAACGTTTACGCTGATTCAGGAGCAAGATGCCTGGCGCATCCAGAGTATGGTCGATGAAGGGACAAATGCCCAGCGTTTATCCATAGAGGAGTTGCAGGAGACCATTGAGGAGCTTGACAGGTACCTGCTGGAGTTCAGGCAAAAGTATAACCTTGAAGATGTAGAGCGATTCTCAGAGGCGGATACGGAGCACTATGCAGATGAGATTTACTCGCGCCTGTTTCGTGCTGCTGGCTGCACCGATGCACTTATCAAAAAGTTGCCGCTTGAACGTGAATTGTACGAGGAAGCAAGCGGGCGGATGATCGTAATTAAACAGTTCGAGCGTTGTCTTGTTTACCTGGAGCCGCTTGCATGGCGTTTCGAAGAGAAGCGTGACTTGTACTTGACACGGTTGGCTGATGTGCAGCTGAGTCTGAGTGAGAAATACTTCGACGAAGGAGACGATGAACGTGCAATGCGCCTCCAGGAACGTGCAGAGGAGGCGCTGAAAGAATCGCTGGCCATTGAGGATAAACCCGAATCACATATCACTCTAGCTGAACTCTATATAGAGGATGATCGTCTTGATGAAGCAGAGGAACACCTCCTACAGGCTAAAGCCCTGGCTACCGAGCAATCCCAGGTGGCTCATATCGAGCTGCACCTGGGCGAAATTGCTATGGAGCGAGAGCAGTATGAGGAGGCGTTAAGCCACTATCAACGTGTCGCGGAACTTGAACCTGACCATCCCGATACCTGGGTTGATCTTGCTAAAGCCTATGAGGAGCTTGATGATCCTGAGGAGGCTGAAGCCAACTATAGACACGCCATAGAATTGCAACCCGATAATGGAGACCTCTATTATGATCTCAGCAAAATGTTCACGAAGTTCAACCAGCCTGAGAAAGCTATTGAGGCCATCGAGGAGGGCTTGAGCGCCAATCCAGATTCTGCCGTTCTGTGTATTTACCTGGCCACAATGTACCTGGATAGTGGCGACTATCGACAGGCGGAAGTGTTCCTGAATAAGGCCGCCAGGCTCGATCCCGATGCCCCCTATGTCCAGATGTTCCGCTCAGTACTCAATATGGCGAAGTTTGTGCCAGCCTCTTCTTCTTCTACTCCTCGCAAACTCAGTAGATCTAAGAAGAAGAAAAGGAGATAGCTCCATACTTCATTTCCAACCAGGTTAACGTCTATTTCAATCTCTTCCATACATTTACCAGCTATGCTGTTCTATGTATGACGGAAACCCATCGCGTATAGCGAGGCATAGATGCCGTTCCTTTGCAGGAGCTCCGCGTGTGTGCCCTGTTCTACGATCCGCCCTCCCTGCAGCACAACGATATTATCAGCTCCCTTGATAGTCGATAGGCGGTGAGCGATCACCAGCGCTGTACGCCCATGTAACAAGCGTTTTAAGGCCTGTTGTACCAGTAACTCTGTAAAGGTGTCGATATTGGCCGTGGCCTCATCCAGGATCAGTATGCGCGGATCAGCCAGCAGCGCGCGCGCGAATGAGATGAGCTGGCGTTGACCCACACTGAGATTGCGACCTCGTTCCCGGATGAGTGTATCATATCCCTCCGGGAGTTGTGTGATCAAATCGTGTACTCCCACCGCGCGAGCAGCTTCTGCTACCTCTTCATCGGCTGCTTCGAGGCGGCCATAGCGAATGTTGTCTCGGATTGTTCCCGTGAACAAAAACGGCTCTTGTAGCACGACCCCGATCTGGCTGCGCAAGGAGTGCTGCGTGACGTCACGCACATCGTGGCCATCTACCAGCACTGAACCCTGCTGTATATCGTAGAAACGCGCAAGCAGCCCGGCAATAGTGCTTTTCCCCGCACCAGTCGGTCCCACGATAGCGACAGTCTGACCCGCCTTCATGTGCAGGTTGAAGTCCCGCAACACAGGCAAGTCACGATTGTAGCCGAATGTGACATCTCGGAACTCCACCTCGCCGTGTATCTGGGGCAGCTCCTCCGCGCCAGGCTTGTCCTTTATTTCGACAGGCGTCTCCAGGATTTGAAAAATGCGCTCGGCAGCTACACCTGCCCTTTGCAGTTGCGAGTACTGCTGGCTAATTTCGCGGATAGGGTCAAAGAAACGGTTGATGTAGAGGGTGAATGCAACAAGCACACCCACTTTCAGGCTCCCTTGTGATACCAGCACGCCTCCATACAGGACTGTAATCGCAATTGCCATAGCAGCCACAACCTCTACAAGTGGCAAGATGAGCGCTGCTATGCGGCTCGCCTCAAGATTGGTGTCGCGGTTATATGCGTTTAGCTCATCAAATTCGTCGCGGTTGCGTTCCTCTCGCGCAAGGCTTTGAATCACGCGCATACCGGTAATGTTCTCCTGCAGCGTTGCGTTAACCACCGATATGGCGGCGCGTGTACGCCTGAAGGAACGCTGCGCAAAGCGCTGCCAGAAGGCAGCGATCACGAACATGATTGGCAAAACCGTGAATGAAAGCAAGGCCAGTGTTACATTCATCGCCAGCATCGCTATGATGATTCCCACCAGGGATACGAGTGAACCAAGCATTGAGAGCAGCCCCGAACTCAGCATGGACTCTAGCACATCGATATCGCTCTGCAAGCGCGACATCACACGACCTATCTGTGTCCGATCGTAGAAACTGAGTGAAAGTGACTGCAAGTGTGTGAACATGTCGGAACTGAGGTTGTAGAGTATTTGTTGCCCGGCCCATGACATCGACCAGACCTGCCAGTACTGCGCCTGCCACATCAAGACGTTCACTATGATCAGAACGATACCCGTAATTGCGAGCCCTCTTAAATCATTGTGGCCGATGAATTGGTCAATGGCCACACCTATCAAGAAGGGATTCGCCAGGTTGAGCACTGTATAGAGTAGCATTAGAGCCACGCTCACCAGCGTCCAGCCCTTGTAGCGGCCAACGTAAGGACCGAATTTTTTGATGACGTACCAGTCAAATTTCTTTGATACGTTCTCATCAGCGCCTTCCAGGCTATTTTCGCGCCACCGGTTGCGCCGCCCGTGGATGGTGTAAGAGCTCTGTTTCATCGTACTGCCTCCCGCTTCTCTTCATTCCATTGCTGTTCAGGCGAAGAGGCCAGCATACGTGCCTCAAATTCCTCCTGCTCGCGCAGCTGCAAATCGTAGAGCTGAGCATAAGGGCCGCCTTGCGGGAGCAGCGTTTCGTGCGTTCCACGCTCTACAATCCTGCCTTTCTCCAACACCATGATCTTATCGGCGTTTTTGATCGTGCGTAGGCGAGAAGCGACCACAAACGTGGTGCGGCCTCGCATTACCGCGTCCAGCGCTTGCTGAATAAGATACTCTGTTTCCATGTCAACGCTCGAAGTCGAATCATCGAGTACCAGTATGCGGGGATTGAGCAGCAGCGTACGCGCTATAGCCACTCGTTGTTTCTGACCGCCTGAAAGCGTCACGCCGCGTTCTCCAACCCAGGTATCATACCCGTCCGGCAATCCGATGGCGAAATCATGGAGTCGTGCTACCTTCGCCGCCGCTATGATCTGCTCGTCGGTTGCGCTGGCAACGCCATATGCAATGTTATCGCGCAGCGTTGCATTGAACAGGAAAACATCCTGTAATACGAGGCCCACGTTGCGCCGTAGGGAAGTTTGTGTCACCTTGCGTATATCCTGCCCATCGATCGTGACGCGACCGCTTGTGGCTTCATAGAAGCGAGGCAGCAGGTGCAAAATCGTGCTTTTCCCACTTCCCGTAGCGCCCAGTATGGCAATAATTTGCCCTGGTTGTGCATCTATAGTGATATCTTGTAGCACTTCTCGCCCGTTTCCATAGGCAAAGGAAACGTTTTCAAAGCGAACGTGGCCCTTCACATGTTTTAACGCCTTTGCCCCGGGCGCGTCGGTGATGGTCGGCTGCGTATCCAGCACGCCGAAGATGCGTATGCCACCGGAGAGGCCGCGCATAAACCAGGTGACCATGTAGCCGAAGGAACGCACAGGAGTTCCTAGCAGCAGTATATATTGCGTGACGGCTACGAGTACGCCGAGGCTGAGTTGATGCCCGATTACCGCGATGCCTCCTATCCATACGATCACTACTGTGACGACGTTGAGTACGAGTACCATCAGCGGCTGATTCCATGCTGAAAGTCGCATCGCGCCCATGTTGAGCTCTCTCACCTCGCGGTTCTTCGCTTCGTATTTGGCTATCTCGAAATCTTCGCGGGCAAAGGCCTTCACAACGCGCATACCGCTCAGACTCTCCTGCATCACCGTACCCAGCGCCCCCGTTTCGTTCTGCACCCCTGACCATATTGGGCGCAGTCGCCTTCCCACCTGGACAGAAAGCAGAACGAGGATTGGGAGGCAGATCAAGGTTACCATGGCCAGGTGCCAGTCAAGTCGAAAGAGTATAACTGTGACCGCGCTAAAGGTTACCAGTGCTACCAGTCCGCGCAGCAGCCCCAGGGGAATGAAGTTGCGCACTGCCTCAATATCAACTGTCAAACGCGACATGAGCTGCCCCGTCTCTGCTTCGTCATGAAACGAGAAGCTGAGCGTTTGCAAGTGATCGTAGAGGCGGTTTCGCAGATCATACGCTACGAGGTTCGAAACTGCTTGCGAAAGATAGCCCTGTCCATAAGCGCAAAGGCCCCGCAGTGAACTGGTAACAAGGATTGCGCCTGTAGCAAGAAGTAGGCTACTGAATTGGCCATGCCGCAGCCCTGTATCGATTACCCATGCCAGTAACCATGGTACTATTAAGGCGAAGCCCGTGGAGAGCACCATACTAATCACTGCGCCCAGCGTCGGCACCCAGTGTGGACGCAGCAGGCCTATAATGCGTATAAAGATGAGCAAGTTAGCTTTCCATGAATCGAGAGCCATCAATACTTTAGACGTTTCCCTTTTTGGAGAAATCACCCATGTTTCCTTTCTAGATAGCACAATCAAAGCATGTGTGTCGCTTTTTGCATAAGTCTTTAGTAGATCGTAGTATTGGGGCACAGGCTGATATAGTGTTGATTGAATACATCTCACTAAACTTGTGCGCTGAAAATAGGATAATCAGGCCAAAAAAAGTGCGCGGAACTACGTCCGCTACCTCAAATGCAATAATGGGAATAACCGCTCAGCAGAAAGATGGCCTTCTCACATTAACACTATATAGTATATCACGTGATACGCCAACAGGTACATCTCTGTTCTTTCTTGTCATTCCTCTTAGACTGTCCCTCGCTCAAGAGGTGGGAACTTCCTTGATAGCCCTGGATAAAACTCAGTCTGGTTCCACTAGCTGAACTAGCCGAGTTTATACGTGACGAGGCCCCGAGCAACGCTCGTCCCCGACACGCTCTGGACTTCGACATCGAGATAGACCAGGCTACGACCCCGCCGTAGCACACGCGCGGTAGCTCGGAGATCCTCACCCTCTGCGGGCGCCAGGTAAGTCACGGTCAGACCCACGGTGGTGCCGCGCATGTTCTCAGGCACGGTATTGTCTGACCAGGCGGCAACCGTGGCAGCAGTATCGATCAGCGAAGCGATGGCTCCCCCGTGGATGGTGGACCCGATGGTCACAAGCGACTCGGCAAATGGGAGCGTGAGCACCGCCACGTCCGGCTGCATCTCCGTCAACTGCATGCCCAGGTGCCCGACGTAGGGCGAGGTAGGAAAAAACTGGCGAATAAAGTCCGCGCGAGATGGTGACCTGTTATCGGAAGGACTCATTAACTATCTCCTCTCTGTGTGTATGATGCCCGATACTATCAGCTATCTAAAATCAAGCGCCACATCCCAGAATATCCTCGGCCAGCAAACGTGCAATCCCCTCTTGATAGGCCCACGCCTTTCTCTCCTGCATCTTCTTAATCAATGGAGCAAAGCTATCTGGGAGCGTACCGAGCAAGTCCAACTCGCTCTGCTGCGGGTGCGCGGCGACAGCTTCAATCTCCGGCTCGGACTGGAGAGCAAGTGTATATGAATCCGGGTCAAAGCGCCAGGGGTGACAACGGCCTGGATAGCGCGCCATCAGATATGCCGCGATCTGTAGCCCCTTCAAATCAAAATCGCCGCTATAGTAGAGTGCATTATCAGGTGACGCCGCCACCAACTTGTCGAGTAGCATCAGTGCAGCCCTACTTGGCCATCCTGCCGTACAGACACACGAAGGTACATTTCGCTTCGACCCTAAGGTCGCGATAACCTCTTCAAAAACCTGGGGATTCTCGAAGACAAAAATATCTGTGCGTGCTGGCAAGACATCCCCCCATTCGAGCAATTGACTTAAAGGGAGAAGCAGAACCCGTCTCCCTGCCACAACTGGCAATTGGTCAGGATCACCATTGTGATAGTCAGCGCTTGCCAGGTTGAAGACAGCCACGCTGGACGAGATAGTATCTATTAGTAATCCTGCATCACCGTAAAGGCGCAGTGCTTGCTCACGATCGAAGTGAGCCACGGCCGTATCCGAAGCACCCTGCACCAGGTCATTGAGAGCCAGCAGCAAGAGGCGGCCGGCGGGCCTATCAAGGTCAAGGGTGTGGGGATCTCCACTGGTACGTTGCGCAAACAGCGCGAGCCGCTGAGGAGCGTCAGGTTGTGGCAATTGGTTGAGAAGGTGAGCAATGTAACGCACCAGTTGCAGTTGTCGCTCCTGTTCCACCGCCTTTGCATTCTTGTAGCGAGAAAAAAGCCACTCCTGCCCATGCGTGCCCTGTTCCATCCAGTATCGTCCGCGCGATTCCAGAGGGAGTTCTGCCGTGATAGATGACAGGGCGGAGCGAAAATGTGCCTGGTATATGGCGTGGTCGGCCCGCTGCTGCGCGCGCGTTACCAGTTCCTTGTCAGGAAAATGGGCGCGCAGCATATCGGGCAAGGTGCATTGAAAACTGTGTTCGAGCGCCTT
>VBHS01000440.1 GCA_005881295.1 Chloroflexota bacterium | reverse complement strand
CTTGGTGAGGATGCGCTCCATCGAGCGCGGCAATCTCAAAAGTGTGGTGACTGCCTGTAACATCTGGCTGAGGAGCTGCTGCGTTGTCAGTCTCAGACTCTCCAGGTTAATCCCCAGGAATTTGCGGGCGTAGGGTGTTGCGCAATCAATGAAGTTAAAATCGGGCGCCAGCCCTGTCGAAACGCCCATCAGCGTGCTGACAGCCCGGCCCAGGAAGGCATACTGCGCCGGAATCTGGAAGGGTTGCCCATACAACAGCTTCCCGATCTCCTCGGCCACTTCGGGGTAGTCCAACTCGCGGACCTCCCCGAGCGTCAGGCCATAAAACTGCTCGAGCAAGCTGCGCAGGCCACTCTCCAGAGCCGCCAGATTGGCTCCTTTGCCGATAAACCCTAACTGGGACAAGGCCTGGACCATCGTCTCCGAATCGCGCGTCACCACACTGAGAAACAGGTCTTTCATCGCTTGTTTCACGCTGCTGGTAATCGTGCCAACCATGCCAAAATCGACAAATTCGATGATCGGAACCTTGCCCAGCGTTCCTGGCTTGACAAAGATGTTGCCGGGGTGCGGATCGGCATGGAAGAAGCCCTCCTCAAAGAATTGGTGAAAGTACGATTGAACGGTGCGATTGGCTATTTCCAGGCGGTCAATTCCTTCAGCCTCGAGCCGGGCATAGTCGTTGATTTTGATGCCATCGATCCACTCCAGCACCAGGAGACGACGCGAGCTATATGCCTCATACACGCGTGGAATGTAAATGGTTGGGTCATGTTTGAACAGCCACCTCCTCCCCTGTGGAGGCGAGCACGCCCTTATGGACCTGTCCAAGCGAAGCGGCAGCCGTCGCTTTGCGTTCCAAGGTGCTGAAAATGTGCTCGACCGGTTGGCCGAGTTCCGTTTCGATGACGGAGACGACATGACTGAAGGGCTCCGCAGGGACCTCATCCTGGAGAGAGGCAAGCACGGCCAGCGCCTTCTCTGGCAACAGGTCGGCGCGTGAACTGAGGAACTGCCCAAGCTTAATCATCAAGACTCCAAGCTGGAGCGCGGTTTGACGAAAAGCCAGCAATACTTTGATCAAGACGTCGATGTTTGGCTCAACCTCAGAGTTGCCTTTCTCATGGGCACGCAAGACGCGGCGGCGTTCACGGTATATTACCCAGATCGTCCAGAGCAATAAGCGCGTGACACGCAGAAATCGTACAGCTTGTGAGAATCTACGTATTTTTGGCATTGTTCTCCTCATGCAAAAAAACATTTCATTTCATCGGTGACTAGCATAACATGTATGCTACCAATTGTGTAGCGTTTATATCACCAAAATGCGCTATTTTTATTCTTCGCGCGGTCAGAGATCCACTAGTGTGAATCCACTGTATGATCCATCCCCGTCATGATGCTTTCGATTACCGCAGTATGCAAAAAACAGTGTGTTCTGAGGATGCATAATCGTTGCCTGGCAAGTACACTCAAATAGTAGTTGTCATAAGACGACCCACACCGAGGAGGACCTATGATGGATACGACTCAAGCATTCATCGCGCGGCTCGCTGAACGTGGCTACGAACCGCTGCTTCATAGTGTCACCGGAACCATCCGTACAGCAGCCAATAGCCAGTCAGGTAAGGGAAAGGACGAAACACAATGACAGATACAGATTCGAAACCAACCGGGACGCCACCTACGAACGGGCATAAAGATAGTAAGCCTGCTACGGTGCCACATGTCGTCATTGTTGGCGGCGGCTTCGGTGGCCTCACAGCGGCGAAAAAACTGGGAAAGCAACCTGTTCAGGTAACCCTGATTGATCGCAGCAACTATCATCTCTTCCAACCGATGCTCTATCAGGTCTCCACCTCGGGTCTCGCGCCCGCTGATATTGCTGCCCCCATTCGCGATACGCTTCATAAGCACAAGAAGAACACGCGTGTGTTGATGGAAGAGGTGACTGGCGTGGATACGCAACAACAACTCGTGTTCATGCAGAATCAACAACCTATCCACTACGAATACTTAATTCTCGCCACGGGAGCATCAACCAATTATCTCTCTCATCCAGAGTGGGAAAGCAGATCACCTGGCATGAAGACGCTGGCGGATGGGCTGGAGGTCCAGCAGACCATCCTGGGCGCATTTGAAGCAGCGGAAAAAGAGCCTGACGAGAAGAAGCGCAAAAGGTTGCTCACCTTCGTGTTTATAGGAGCTGGCCCAACGGGAGTTGAGCTTGCAGCTGCTTCAGCCGTGCATATCCGCCATATCTTGTCGGGCAACTTCCAACGTATCGGACCAGGCGATGCCCGTCTCGTCATCGTGCAGGGACCACCGAGAGTTTTGCCTACGTTTCGCCCTGAACTCACAAAGAAAGTAGAGAAGAAGCTGAAAGAGTTAGGCGTGGAGATCATCACGGGTGTCCATGTAACGGAAATGGACGAGCGTGGGGTGACGGTGGGAGATGAGTACATTGAGACCGAGAACGTCTTCTGGTTAGCCGGGGTGAAGGCCTCTCCGGCCGGCCAATGGCTTGGGGCCGAGGTTGACCGTGGTGGACGTGTCAAGGTCCAAAGCGACCTGACGGTCCCAGGCCATCCCAACATTTTTGTGATTGGTGATACCGCCTGCGTCATGCAAGACGGGAAACCGCTTCCTGGTGTCGCGCAACCGGCCATGCAGGGAGGACACTATGCGGCCTCGGTGATCGCCGACCGGGTTGCTGGGAAGCAACACCAGGAGCCATTTAAGTACTTCGACAAGGGATCAATGGCAGTCGTGGGGGGCACGTATGCCGTTGTTGAGTCCGGGCCAATTCACACGGCGGGATTCTTTGGCTTCATCATGTGGGTGTTCTTACACATCTACTACCTCATCGGCTATCGGAATCGTCTGCAGGTACTCCTGTCGTATTTCTTTGCCTACTTTAGCGCCTTCCGGCGCAAGGGAGGGACAAGGATTATCATGCTTGGAAGGAAACAAGCAATCACCTATCAACAGCAGGCGCGCACCCTCGATAAGCCGGAGGCGCACACCCTCGATAAGACGGCGACGTAATAGTCAGAGGCTTATGAGTAGTCCTGTTCGTGTGCAATGCCACCCTTTTCTAGTGCGTTTATACTATGCTCCTGATAATGCAGCCTGCGAAAACAGAAGCAAAAATGGTGTGTTCTAAGAATGTGTCTTCGTGCTGATATGCGTTAGAGTAGCAACCTAAAGTTAGGAAAGAAAGGACAGGTTTTCATGGGCAGGTAGTAGGGCTTATCCAGCAGACTGTCGAACAGCTTGGTCGACTGGACATTATGGTCAACAATGCCGGTATGGAGATACACAATTCATTCCTGGATTACACTGAACAGCAGTTCGATCGTGTGATCGGAGTTGACCTGAAAGGCGCCTTTTTCTGCGCGCAGGCGGCTGCCCGCGAGATGGTCAAAAGCAAAACGGCCGGGCGTATCATCAACGTTTCGTCTGTTCACGAAGACATCGCGATGCCCAAAAATGCTCCGTACTGTTGCGCCAAAGGGGGAGTACGCATGATGACTCGCACCATTTGCCTGGAACTGGCCCCCTTCAATATCACGGTCAACAATATCGCGCCGGGAGCGATTCATACGCCGATTGATGCGGATGTTGAAGCCGACCCGGAGAAGATGGCGGCACTGCTCAAAGAAATTCCATTGCATCGCATGGGGCAACCCGAAGAGATCGCGAAGCTGGCGCTGTTCTTAGCTTCGGATGCAGCGGCTTACATGAACGGCTCGACCTATGTGATCGATGGTGGCTTGTCGGTCAACACGGGGGGGCTCTAGATCATTGTTTCAGGGGCCGGGAAGATGTGAATGAGGTGCATGGATTCTTCCTCTGCCCTCAAGGGAAGGATGCTTGTTAACTTGAACTGGCAAAGGAGCCGCAAGCATCCTTCACTTCTATGTGTACAGATTTGTCGTAGACCCCTGCCTGTACTTTCATAAAGACACTCACACATAATTTGAAGGGAAAAAGTCCATGGATACTCAGTATGATATCATCATTATTGGCAGCGGAGCGGGTGGTGGGACGCTCGCCCGTCACCTTGCCCCATCGGGTAAGAGCATTTTGCTGCTTGAGCGAGGCGACTGGCTGCCTCGCGAGCTTGAGAACTGGGATGCCGATTCCGTGTTCGTCAAGAACCGCTATGTCTCGCCGGACACCTGGTACGATAAAGACGGCAAGGCTTTCCAACCACAGGTGCACTACTTCGTCGGCGGCGCGACCAAGCTTTATGGGGCGGCGCTCTACCGCCAGCGCAAGGAAGATTTCGGCGATCAAAAACTATCCGACGACCTCGAAAGGGCGGGCTACCATCCCTTCCACGCTCCCTGCGGGATCATGCTCAACGAAGACAATAGGCCGTTCAGCGCCTGCATTCGCTGCTCAAATGTTGACGGCTTCCCGTGCCTGTTGCATGCCAAATCGGATGCGGAGGTGATAGGTGTGCGCCCGGCGCTGGAGTATCCAAACGTCACCTTGCTGACCAACGCCAGGGCCATTGAGCTCCATACCAACGCGACTGGCACCACCGTGACAGAGGTAGTGGTCGAGCGCAACGGAGAGATCGAAACCTACCAGGGCGGCATCGTCGTGGTCTCAGCCGGCGCTACCAACTCGGCCAAACTGCTGCTGATATCCGCCAATGACAAGCACCCCAATGGGCTTGCCAACGGCTCCGATCAAGTCGGGCGCAACTATATGTTCCACAACTGCACAGCGGTACTGGCGATCTCGAAAGAGCCGAATCCGACCCAGTTCCAGAAGACGCTCGCGCTGAATGACTTTTACTTTGGCATGGAGGGATTCGCGTACCCGGTGGGCAACATCCAGATGGTCGGCAAGTCCCAGGGACCGATGTTCAAGGGCGAAAAACCCGTCGAGACGAAGCTGGCGCCGATGTTTACAATGACAGATATCGCGCATCACGCCGTCGACTTCTGGCTCTCCACCGAAGACCTGCCGGATCCTAACAATCGCGTCAGCGTCGACAAGGAAGGGAAGGTCACGCTGAGCTATACGCCCAATAACGAGGTGCCAAAGCAAAAGCTGTACGACAAACTCAAGTCCATGCTCAATCACCTGGGCATGCACCCCGACCACCTGATCCCGCGCAGTGCCTACCTCAAGACCGACATCCCGGTTGCCGGAGTGGCGCACCAGGCCGGAACCTGTCGCTTCGGGAGGGATCCAAAGACGTCCGCCCTGGATGTCAACTGCAAAGCGCACGAACTGGATAACCTGTACGTCGTCGATACGAGCTTTTTCCCCAGCATCAGCGCGGTGAACCCGGCCTTAACGGCAATAGCCAATGCGTTACGCGTGGGAGACCATCTCCTCGAGCGCATGAAGTAGACAGCAAAGCGCTATCACGTCACCTGATCACCCGATAACCGGGGTGATCGGGTGACGTGATGAAAGGCATTTCCAAAAGAGGAGATCAATATATCTTGGGGTAGAAATCTTTCCAATAAGCAGCAGGGTGCGTGTGACAAATTATAGCCCTTTCAGAGGACTCAGAGGGACAATCCATGAAGTTCATATGATCACTGATGATCTTGATGAGCTGTGTTGTTTTTACCTGGTCGCTCTCGAAGGAGTGCAAATGAAGGAACCCCTGTGGTTAGAATACCATGAGGTAGAACTCGTGGCTCCTCATGGTGACTCTTAGGAGTCGTTAAGAAATA
>VBHS01000118.1 GCA_005881295.1 Chloroflexota bacterium | reverse complement strand
TTTCTGATGGATCATTATGAAAATCCGCGCAACAGTGGCCCGTTGGAACATCCCGATGTCAGCCTCACTGGCGGTAATCCTGGCTGTGCCGACATTATCACGATGCACGCTCGCTTCGACAAGGAAGGCAAGTTGGAAGCTGTCAACTGGGAAGGTGAGGGCTGTACGATTAGCCGGGCCGCGGCCTCTTACGTTACGGAAATTACGCAAGGGATGACAGCGGATGAGATCGAGCAAATGAGTTTTGAGGACCTCATTGAACAGCTTGGACGCGAGCTGGTCATGACCCGTCCAACCTGTGCAACACTGGCGCTGGGGACCTTAAAGAAGGGTGTGCACGAATATCATATGCACCAACGAGCTGAAGATGCTCGTTATCCCACCCTCTCTGACGAATCCACAACCCCTTCGACTTCGAGTTAACTGGACAACCATAGTGGTTGTCCAGGCTACAGGGCAAACGTGACTCTCCACGATGAGAGTAACCCCAGGGCCTGTTGAAGCAGCTTTTGATGGGCCGGGTCATTGAGCCAGCGGCTCACGCCTGAAGGATGGGGCAGAGGTAAAAGCCGCATCCCGTCGCGTTCCTCATATGTACCAATAACTTCTTCCAAGCGCACCTTGCCAAAAAAAGCCTCTATCGCCATCGTACCTACCAGCAAGACAACTTTTGGTTGCAAGATTCTGATCTCCTCCTCAAGGTAAGGCCGGCACAGCGCGACTTCCTGTGGGGAAGGTCGTCTATCGCCATTGCCCTTTGGACTGCGTCCCGGATCACAGCGCGTCAATGAACTGAGATAGGTATGTTCGTGAAGGTACCTGGGAGGGAAACCGGCCTGTTCAAGCCACTTTTGCAGGATACGCCCACCCGGACCGCTAAACGGGAGATTGTTGGCGACAGAGCGATGACCGGGTGCCTGGCCGATGACGAGCACACGGTCACTGGCTCTGCCACTGACAATGGGGTGAGCAATGGGTATATAGCCGTGTTGCTGACAGAGCCGACATGAGAGGATACGCTGTTGAAGCGAAGTAATCGCCGCTTCTTGATCTCTGCTGGGAATCGTTGTCATTTTGCCAGGCTGGGTTTCAGGTAGCCGGAGGCGAGATGGCGGTATTTTCCACGATAGTAGGCAAGGGGTATCTTCTCTTCTCCAGGTTTGTTGCCGTTTAAACTTTCTGCACCTTCAAGGATGGTTGCGTGTAGTTTATCTTCTTCTTTTGCAAAATCGATACGTCCGTCGGTACCCATTGCCACGACCTCGCTCAGGAAAATGACATGATCACCACCAGGATATTCGGCTACCACCCGAGTATCAAGAAAAGCCAGCGCGCCCTCGATGATTGGTGAACCAGTCGCGGCGGTTTGAAAGCTGGCATGGCAGAAATGTTTATAGCGTTCTTCGGTAGAGGTGGCAAAGCAGCGCGAAAGATGCTCTTGTTCATCGGTAAGAATATTTATGGCGAAAATCCCGCTTTCACGAATAGCTGGGAGTGTAGCGCTGGTAAGATCGACACACACCAATACTAATGGTGGGTCGAGGGAGACCGAGCAGAATGCATTAACGGTCAGGCCGGCGAGCGTTCCTTGGTTACGTGTTGTGACGACGGTGACTCCCGTAGCGAATTGCCCTGCAACCTGCCGGAAAAAATCTCTTTCAATTGTCATGTATGAACTGTCCTTCAATCGGAGGCAATACTGCGTGTCAGTAGCTTTTGTATAGTAGTATCATCCTGATTACACCTCTTGTCAACTGTCCTTAAGTTCAGGCCAGTATTACGGAAGCCGGAGTGCCAGGTCCCCAGATTCTTTGTCCCTTTGATCTCTTGTACGTTGCTCATTCATGAAATGACGCAGTTTGATTGACAATAGGGAAAACCTACGCGTATACTAGCCACGATAACTAACATATGAAGATAGCAACCCGGAACGTTAAAATTGAACAACGACCCGACAAACAGCCCATAAAAGGACTGCGCAAGTTGTCGATGCCTCTTATTTTGCTGATCTTGAGTGTTTTGTTATGTGTTGTCATCCTGGTCGCGGTGAGCTTTGGTTCAACGCGAATACCGATGGGGACGATAGCACAGATTCTCCTCAATGGCACGGGTATCTTCCATTTTGCGCGGGGGTGGGATCCGACAGCCGAGATAATTATCTGGCAGGTACGGCTGCCTGTTGTGATTGGCACAGCACTGGTGGGCGCCGCGCTGGCCGTGGCAGGAGTACTCTTCCAGGGAATGCTACGCAACCCCCTGGCTGACCCCTACCTCATGGGAACCTCTTCCGGCGCGGCCCTGGGAGCGGCGATCGCCTTTGTGCTGCCCGTTGATACTGTCTATGGATCTTTTTTTTCTCTGACTCCTCTTTTAGCATTTTTCGGAGCAATGCTAACGGTGCTGTTCGTTTACAGTATCGCTCGTAGTGATGGGCATACGCCCATTGTAACCCTCCTCTTAGCGGGTGTTGTGATCAATGCGGTACTGGTGGCCTTGCAGACCCTTGTTTTAACGCTCAGCCCTCACGCGCAATTCGGTCTACAGGCGCTTTTCAGCTGGCTCTCTGGAGGTGTGTCGGTCACGAGCTGGCCACCAATCTTTGTTGTTGGAACGATCATACTGATAGGCATAGCCTTCTCACTGGCGCTTACTCGCGTACTTGACGCTTTTGCCCTTGGTGAAGAGGGCGCGGCGCACCTGGGTCTGAATGTTGAACGTCGCAAATTCGTCATTATCGTTGTTGGTTCATTGTTGACAGCGGCGGCGGTCTCCATTAGTGGTTTGATTGGTTTTGTAGGATTGGTGACACCCCATGCCATGCGCCTTTTGCTGGGACCGCGCCACCGCCTGCTTCTTCCTGCCTCTGCTCTTGGCGGAGCCATCTTTCTTACGCTTGCCGATCTCCTGGCGCGTATTGTCATTGCACCCGCTGTGCTGCCTGTGGGGATCTTCACTGCACTGGTAGGGGCGCCATTTTTCCTGTTCCTGCTCCGGAGCGGCAAACGAGATTACCGGTGGTAGACATGGAAACGCGCTCCAGCAACCCCCCAAAACCATCCTTCCTGGTTGTAGATGGCGTAACCTTTGGTTACGGGCGAGAACCCCTCTTGTATGATGTTCATTTACGGGTGCAGGCTGGTGAAATGATTGGATTGTTGGGACCCAATGGTTCAGGGAAGACAACGTTGCTGCGCTTACTCAGCGGCGTCTATAGTCCCCAGCAGGGCAAGATATTTCTGGAAGGTCATGATCTACAGCAATGGGGCAGGCGCAATATCGCCAGACGTATCGCAGTCGTTCCTCAAGAGCTGCATATGCCCTTCGCTTTCACTGTAGAACAAATGGTAAGCCTGGGACGGACGCCGTTCGTCAACTTCTTCGGGGCGTTGGGAGCTCGTGATGAGCGCATCGTCAAGGATGCCCTGCAAGCCGCCACTATCGAATCCCTTGCTGATCGCATCTTTAACCAGCTCAGTGGAGGTGAGCGACAGCGGGTGATGATTGCGATGGCCCTGGCACAGGAACCGAGGCTTTTGCTTTTAGACGAACCGACCTCTCATCTTGACATAAAATACCAAATTGAAACGCTGGAGCTGGTGCAGTTCCTGAACAGGGAGCGGGGAGTGACGGTGATTGCCGCCATGCATGACCTCAATCTCGCGGCGCGTTATTTCCCGCGGCTGCTATTGTTTCAACGGGGCATTGTAGCCGACGCCGCCCCTGCTGAAGTATTGGAGCCGGGAGTGCTCAGGCGAGTTTATGGAGTTGACGTCCAGGTAGGCATTTTACGCGGTGCGGAGCATATCAGTGTCCTGCCGCCAGGTAGTGAGATTGCCGAAGAAGATCTGTTCGGGGAGCGTGGTCCGCGCCCGCTGGTGCATGTTATGGCGGGTGGTGGTACAGGGGAAATGATGATGCGAGCCCTGGCAGATGCACATATACCTTTTATTGCTGGCGCCCTAAATATCGGTGATAGTGACCATACGCTGGCCCTGCGTCTAGCCAGTGAAGTGATCACGGAACAGCCCTATGCGCCCATTTCTCAGCTGATTCAGAAACAAGTTCGAGCAAGCCTTGCGGCAGTAAAGCTCCTGATCATCTGTCCCATGCCGATTGGACCCGGCAACCTTGCCTTGTTGCAAGAAGCCGTAGCAGCGGGACAGCGAGGTTTACCTGTGCTCTTACTGCATACTACAGATATTGCAAAGCGGGACTACACCGGCGGTGAGGGCCAACAATTGTTGGATGCATTGGTACGTATGGGGGCGAAAACAGTAACATCGGTGGGAGGGGCGATGGACATAGTGAAGCAGCTCTAAATAGTACTTGTGCTGCTGGATAGTGCTGGAAATGGATGTGTTTACTTATTCAACGCTTTTTCCTGATAAAAACCCTTGCGAACGTTGTATCATACGAGTATACTATTGCGAGCGTCCATCCTAATCATGGTAAGAAGCTTCGAAGATGTACCAGTCATGTTCCCTACTTTTACGCGCATCAACCTTTAGAGTTGGCGGGGGGCCCTGTACAACGCGCAACTCCGCAGAGGTGCCTGAAGCATGAGCGACGAAGAAAAAGCAGCTGTGACACTGCGTTTGCCGTCAACATTAAGTGCCTATAGTGGAGGCAAAAGTCAGATCCAGGTGAAGGCAGACACTGTGGAGCAACTCCTGGCGGTATTGGAGCGCCTGCATCCTTTAGTCTGGGAGCGCCTCTGTACGCAAGAAGGCCATGTCCGCGAGCATGTCAAGATCTTTGTCAACAACGAGATGATAACCGGCCCTTATGGCCTGCAGACCACATTGAAGCCGGGTCAAGAAATCATTGTACTCCCCTCTACTTCGGGCGCCTGAATCAACAACGGGGTATTGTTGATGCGGCTTGCAAGGCCCCAGTACGAACCTGTCTGTTTTGGTGAAAACCGCCACGTGGTATACTTTCTAAAGTATTGCCGTCGCCTATCGTAGATTTGAGTTACCGAATGCAGACCGAACCGCAGAAAGAGATTCCCTCAAGCCAGCCAGTCCAGCCAGAAACCTCTGCCTCCAATGTTCCTGTCCCTACGAAGAAACCAGCCGGTTCATGGGCTGTGCTGCGTAACCGCAATTATTCCCTGTTATTCTGGGGTCAGCTCATCTCCGCTGCGGGTACCCAGATGCAGGTTGTTGCTGTTGCCTGGCAAGTCTTTCTCCTCACGCATTCGGCCATTGCCCTGGGCCTGATCGGCCTCGTCCAGGCCATCCCACGTTTAATTTTTTCGCTCGTCGGAGGTGTCTTTGCCGACGTGTTTGATCGGCGCAAATTGCTCCTCATTATCGAGATTACCCTTGCTGCTACCTCAGCGGCGCTGGCGCTATGTACGATCTTCAACGTAATCAACATGTTTATCATCTACAGCGTCGTCCTGGTTGCCGCCAGCGTATCCGCTTTTGAATTCCCAACCCGGCAGGCCGTCATTCCCACGCTTGTGCCACGGGAACAGATGCCTGACGCCATGTCTTTGAGCATGGTCATGATGCAGCTGACTTTCGTTATTGGCCCGACACTGGGTGGCTTCATCATTGCCTGGCTGGGGGTCGCAAATACTTACTGGATCGATGTCATTTCCTATTTCGTGGTTATTGCTTCACTGCTCCTGATGGTCATTCCACGCGTTCCTGTCGAAAAGCGAGCGCAGGCAGGTGTAGGAGCATTGGTGGATGGTATGCGTTTCCTGCGCGCACACCCAATCATCCTGGCTGTCCTTTCGCTCGATTTTTTCGCCACCTTCTTTGGTTCACCTCGTGCGCTTCTACCGGTGTATGCCAGTGATATCCTGCATATCGGTCCCCAGGGTTTGGGCTTATTGCTAGCGGCTACCTCTATTGGCGCTGTGGCTCTCACTCCCTTCACCGGGCGTATCAGTCGTATCTCGCGCCAGGGGTTAGGTGTTGTGCTGGCGATTATTTGCTGGGGCATCTGTATTATTGCCTTTGGGTTCTCGCCAGGACCTCTCTGGCTCTCTGTGCTCTTCCTGGCGGGCTCCGGTGCGGCGGATATGGTGAGCATGATCCTGCGTGGCCTGGTGATTCAACTCACCACTCCCGACGAGTTTCGTGGGCGTATCAGCGCGGTCAATGCAATGTTTGTCATTGGTGGTCCTATGTTGGGACAGTTCGAGTCAGGTGTTGTGGCTGGCGTAGTGAGCCCACAGTTCTCCGTTGTGAGCGGCGGAGTAGCCTGTATCCTTGCGACAGTCGCTATTGCTGCCTGCGTTCCTGGATTGTTGCGCGTAAAAATCAAGTGACTCAAACAGGTTACTCTGCGGGACCGCTCAGCGTTAGATTTAGCTCCCGTCAGTGAGCTTGCCATCGACAAGTTCCCATACCTTGCCGCCGAAGCGCTGGATAAACCATCTATCATGTGAGATCGCAATGACGGGTCCAGGGAAAGCAAGGATAGCCGTTTCAAAAGCTTCGAGCACATCTAAACTGATGTAGTTTGTGGGCTCATCCAACAACAATACATTTGGACCTTGGGCCATCAGGCAGGCAATTTCCAGCTTGCGTCTCTGACCAACGCTCAATTGAGCAACTCTTTTTGTCATATCCTCGAGGCGGAACAGGCCATATCCAATCAGCTTTGCTACAAAGTCCGCCTCATATCCAATCTGACCGTACCTGTACGTCTCAAGCACCGTCTTCGCCGAATCAAGGTCGGTTGGTTCTTGAGGGAGATACCCAATGCGGGCGCCCGTCACCGCCTGCACCTCACCCTTATCTGGCGTTTCGAGCCCCATCAGAATCTTGAGAAGCGTTGTCTTACCGGTCCCATTTGGTCCGATGAGCACGATACGAGCATCTGGAGGCACGGTCACATGTACTCCTGAAAGGATGCAGCGTTCGCCCCAGCACTTCGTCAAATCGGTGGCACTGAGAACTACGCGAGACTGTATAGGTTCAGTACGAAAGTAGGAACTGACCCTGATCAACTCCGGTGGCCTGGGGATAGGATTCGCTTCGATGCGTTTGAGTTGTTCCTCAGCTGCCCGTACATTGCGCGAAACGGTGCTGTCAACTCGCTGCGCGAAGAAGTAGCGAGCATATTTATCGTTGTCTCTGGGGGCGCGATATGTATGACCAACCTGGCGCGCTGTCTCACGGATACGCTTGCGGAGCTCCTTGACTTCATCTTGCTGTCTCTCGTAATCCTCCTCCCATTTTGTGCGTTCAGCAGCTTTTGTCTGCGTATAGGCGTCGTAGTTTCCCTCATATCTTTTGAGATGGTGATTGTACTCGTCGATCTCGAAAATCTGATTGACTGCCCTGTTCAAGAATTGTCTATCGTGTGAGACCATGATGATCGCGCCACTGTAGTGTGAAAGGTACGTTTCAAGCCATTCCATACTGGCGAAATCAAGGTGGTTGGTCGGCTCGTCCAGGAGCAACAAGTCTGGTGATCGCAGCAGTAGCGTGGCCAGTCCAATACGTGCCTTCTCTCCCCCGGAGAGAGTCTCTACCGCCTGCGTGCGCGGTAGGTACGAGATACGTAGGCCCTGCAGCACTGTGTCGATTTTATAATCAAGCTCATAGCCCCCACGATCCTGGAATCTTGTAGAAACATGTCCATACTCTTCCAGGAGTGCAGCCGTTCGTTCCTCGCTTGCTGTCGATAAGCTGGTCTCAATTTGTCGCATGCGTTCCTCTAACTGTCGCAGGTTGCCAACCGATTCCAGGATCAAGTCCTGGATTGTGCGCCCATAAAAATCAGGGGTTATTTGAGGCAGATAGCCCACTTCTATTGAGGGAGCAAAAGAGAATGTACCGGCATCAACCTCTTCTTGCCCGACCAGGATTTTCAACAGGGTAGATTTGCCAACACCATTGGAACCAACAATACCAACGCGATCGCCGTCGTTAATGATAAAGGAAATGTCATTGAGTACGCTGATTGCACCATATGATTTTGATACATCATGCACAGCTAAGAACATCATAATCAGACCTCGCTTGCTTATGTGATAGCGGGCCAGCCGTATGTTGTGCTGCCGATGGATGCAAAGAGGCCAGTGAATACACTACTTTGAAAGGAAGGAGTGAAAAAGCCCGAGAGCCCAGATTGTGGATGATGGTTGCCACAATCCCATGAGCACGACATACGGCAGCGCGTAAAAAGATTAGAAAGTGAGAAAGGTTGTTGGGAAGTATTTGGCTGACAGGCCGCATATGTTCCACTACAACAATGTTAACTGCCTGTATGTTGTGATCACTTCTTTTTCAAGGGTCTCTCCATTGGGTTAAGCTTTGCCTGATGAGAGTATATAACAGAAAAGTGGTGAAGTCAATGAAGTATTAGCCACCGATCAGGGCTGACGCGTAGCGCCTCGCTTTAGCTAAATGTCATGCAAAATAATTTAAATACTTGACTGATCAGAACAATTTTTGCTCGGTGGAGTATTGCTGCTGATGGTGTAATTGATGTATGGTACGCATTACTTTTGCCAGGGAATCGTCGAGAGGATTAGAGGTGTCAATGATGCAGCCGCCATCGTCAAAATTTTCAAAACGTGGTTTCCATTGCATC
>VBHS01000198.1 GCA_005881295.1 Chloroflexota bacterium | reverse complement strand
CTTTGATATCGTCTTCTGTGATTGGGGAGCAATGACCTTTTGCGATCCTTATCGAACCGTTCCCGAGGCATCGCGCCTGCTGCGACGAGGAGGACTCTTCGCCTTCTCAGGCAGTACCCCGTTTCAGTTCGTCTGCCAGGATGTGAAGACGGATGTGCTGACTGAGCGCTTGGTCAACGATTACTTCGGCATGCACCGCATGGAGTGGGAGGACGAGGTGAATTTTCAACTGAGCTATGGCGGATGGATCCAGCTCTTCAGGCGAGAGGGCTTTGTAGTGGAAGAGCTGATCGAGACACGGCCGCCGGAGGGTACGACCAGTTCGTACCGCAATGAGATCGAGATGGAGTGGGCGAGACGCTGGCCGATGGAGCATATCTGGAAGCTGCGCAAAGCGGCCTTTCCGTAGCAGATGGACAGAGTGATTGAGTAAATCGCTGACAAAGAGCACATCATTCGTACTTGGATTTCGCTGAGGGCCAGTGTCCCAGCCCGTATGGTGATCTGGTCCTACTACACCTTGAGGATAGGCAACGATAACATCGTATGTATCGGCAAGGATGGAGAAACCTGTACGGTATTGCTGTTGTAAGGCCGAACTGCCATGTCCATGAAAATTGAGTACGAGTGGCTGACCAACCGTATCATGATATCCCCAAGGAACGCAAGTAAACAATAAACCCCGCGCATAGCAGTCAGATGTTTTGGGGAGCAGGTGATGCTGATATTGATCGCAACCGGATAGTCACAGTAGTGCCTTTGCCTGGAGTGCTGCTGATAGAAATTGATCCTCCTTGAGCCTCGATTAACTCTTTCGCAATAGCGAGACCCAATCCATTGCCACTCACACTCTGCGGTAGACGGCTTCGCGCTGGGTCCGCCCGATAGAAGCGGTCAAAGACATGTGGCAAGGCCTCAGGTGGGATACCTTTGCCATTATCATGTACCTCGATGATAGCGGCTGTTTGTCCTTCCTTATAAGCCAGCAGATCCACGCGACCATCGGTGGGAGTAAACTTCAACGCGTTATCCATAACGTTAAGCAGCACCTGCTGCAGCCTGTCGCTATCCGCGCGTACAGGTGGAGTATCCGGGACTATCTCTTTGCGAATCTCCTGGCCATGAGCGAGCTGTTGCGCTTGATCGTACACCTTGTCAATAACTGTACGTACGTTGATAGTATCTTCACGCAGTACCATCTTTCCCTCGTCAAGTCGCGTTAAAGCAAGGAGGTCTTCGACGAGTCGATGCATACGCTGGACCTCAGCATACATGTTACGTGCAAGTTTGCGTGATGCCTCGATGTCTCCTTGATCTGCTCCAATGAGCAACATTTCCAGGCTACCACTCAAAGCAGCCAGGGGAGTGCGCAACTCATGGGATACATCCGCGACAAATTGCTTCTGATTCTTGAAGGCAGCTTCAAGCTGTGCCACCATCTGGTTGAATGAAAGGGCCAGGCGGCCAATTTCATCGTCGGTTACCGGTGTATCCAGACGCATGGAAAGAGCACCCTGCGCGATACGTTGGCTGGTTCGCTCCATATCTACCAGGGGGCGCAATGCCGCTCCAACCAACAGGAATGTCAGCGCTATTGCAAGGCTGAGAGCGCCGATAACGCCGAGCAACAAGATGAAGCGCAATGTCGTGATAAACCCATCAACTTTCTGGGTAGGAGTACTCAGTTGAAGTATGGCAATGGTATGGTGCTGGCTCACAAGCGGCATGAGCACAACAAGTTGACGGTTCTTCTGCGCATCGCGCGCCAGTAGATAGTTACTGCCTTGTGAATCATTCGCCAACGTTTGTTGTATAAGTGACGGTGAGAGTGTGACCGGCGGTGGTATCAGCGAAAGGTCGCTGCCGGTCACGATGACAGAGCCGCCTGGTGTAAGGACGGTTGCGTTGACGCTGGCGCTTGCGAGCTTTTGCACCAGGATTCCTGCCGGGATCGCGAAATCCGCCGGTAGTGGACCAGATGGTGGCCCAGGTGGCTCGATTATCCCAAAGGGATGGTTCCGAAACCCACCTACTGCCAAGCGGGCCTCATTGCGTAAGGCTGTGGCCTCATTGTTCAGCAAAGCCTGCTCCGCAGTGAATAGGATAATGAGACCCAATGTGCTGAGTAGCAGCGTGAGCACCCCCAAAGAGACCAGCGTTAAACGCCAGCGAATCGGGATACGATTTGTCCACCTCTGTAATCGCTTCATGCTCCACATAGATCCCTCTCATCCTCGTAGGGAATAGCCGATCCCACGAACTGTCTGGAGCAACTGGGGCGGATTATCATGCAACTTTTCGCGGAGATGGCGGATATACACCTCAATAATATTGTCGTCACCGAAGTAATCGTAGCCCCAGACACGCGACAGGATAATGTCGCGTGTGAGCACCTGGCGTGGATGCAGGAGGAACAGCTCTAAAAGGTCAAATTCGCGTGGAGTCAGTTCGATCGGCTGCCCATCGCATGTGACCACACGCGTACCACGATCAAGCGTGATACCACCAAAGGTGAGGATATCCCCGATATTGTTCCCACGGCGCCGGAGGACGGCACGCACCCGCGCCATCAATTCTTTGAACGCGAATGGTTTCGTCACATAATCATCGGCCCCAACATCAAGCCCGGCAACACGATCATCAATCTCATCTTTTGCTGTTAGCATGATGATCGCTGTATCATGCACTCTACGTATGTGACGCGTGACCTCAATGCCATCGAAACCCGGCAACATGATATCCAGGATGATGATGTCAGGTTTGTGCGCTGCCGCGGCTTGAACAGCCTCTGGACCTGTATGGGCAGCAAAGACGCTAAAACCCTCGTAGGCGAAGCCCATTTGTAGAAAATCTACGATCTGAGGCTCGTCATCTACGATTAAGACGCTGGGCTGTCTCTCTGTCGTGCTACTTTGGTGAAGCATTGCCATAACACACTGTTCTCTTGTATGAAAAGGATGAGTAAGTTCTTACGACTTTCACTATAGCAAATCTCGCTGAAAATTCGCTGAATCTAGGGCGTTCTCTCAGTGATCATACCACTTTTGACATGTTCGGATTCAGGATGGGGGAGATTTCCTGTGCTTGTACCAGCGTAAACATACGATAGATATCCTCGTAATGCTCGTCGGTGACAGGGACGAAGCGCTCTATCAAGCTCTGATGCAGGATTTTGGCAGCCTGGGGGTCGCGATGCATATTCAGGAGTAGAGCTTGTATGCTCTGTTTGAGCGTCACATCCAGGTTTTTCGAGACAACAACAGGAGGAATAGCCGAGGGGCCGAGGGTCGCAATAACACGAATTTGTGCAGCAAGATCAGGGTTGTCCAACAGGAAGAGATCGAGCACGAGTGAGTCGATGGCGGCCGCCTCTACTTTTCCCTGGATGACCATCTCGATTGATCGCTGATGGGATCCTGTTTCGACAGTACTGCCAAAGAAATGTGGCGTGTGGCCTTGTTTATAGAGGCTATAGCGTACAAGGTTCCATCCAGAATGGGATACGTGTTCATTGTATCCCCATCTACATCCTTGCAAGTCCTCAAAAGAGGCGAAAGAACTCTCTTTATGGACGATGACATCCGAAAAGTAGAGAGGTTTCCCCTGATAGCGCGGTGGATAGGGCACTGGAGCTGCGAGTAGTTCAATGGGGCAGAAGGGGCAATGCGTTCTCTGACTGTAGAGGAGTCCACAAACAAAACCAATGTGAGCCTCTCCCTCGACAAACTCTTCCAGTGAATGTCCAACCATCAGTTGTGAAGGACATCCTATCTGCTCTCCGATAGAGCTGGCAATAAACGCATATGCGTCGTACAAAACGGGAGAGAGAAAGGTCGCAAAACGGAGGGTGAATGGGTAGTGTTGATCGTTCTGCATGCTTGTTGCTCTTTCTTTTGAAGTGCCATCTGGATCAGGTACTCATACCTCCAGATAAACAAGGATTTATTGTGATGCCCGTGTTTTGATTTCTTTCACCTATCTGGTCCCGTAAGTCCGTTCTCGTAGGGAGGGTCTTTGCTGATCAGGATGAAAGGTGTAATACTTCGTGCTAAGCAGCCGCATCTCTACAGGGTCAAGACCTTCTGGCATCGTGCCGTTGTGGAGGCGTATCCACTTGTAATAGTCATGAGCCAGATGGTGGGCAGCGTGGATGTGCGTCTCGGAATTCTTTATATGCATTTTCGCGCCGCTATCGGCCAGCACGACCAGATTGCACCAATCGCCACCCGGTAATTCCAACGACGAATAGCTCAAGATGCTGGGGGCATGGACCAATTCTGCCACCAGTTTTTGGTCAGTCTGCTTGATTGCTTCGACAACTTCTGGCTGAAGGACTCCTTTCCGCTTGCTGATGAAGCCAACGAAGGCAAATGAACGTAGTTGGAGAAGCTCCTGTTGTCGGTAAATGACGATACGGTGATTGCGTCCACAGCGCTCTTGCACCTGGCGGGGCAGAGGCTGTTCCGATCCCTGTTTTTCAGCTTGATCAAGCTGGTAGAGTATCGAGCGGAGCCGCCAGGCCATGTATTTGAGGATGATGAGATCGCGTTGCGCATTTCTCACATCGATTTCTATTTGTTCGTCGTGTATCACCTCTTCTATTAACTGGGTATCCATGTTTATTTCTCCTGAGAAACCATGATAAGTATCCGGTGCAAGGCGCCGTTGAGAGAGCCCATCCAACATCGAACAGTGTATGAGTCGTCACGAGACGAGATATTTACCGTTGGCGATTCTCTCGATGTCTCCATTATGCCGTTGGTTGCTGAAAAATCGCCTGAGGTTGGCTGAAGTTTTACTGAAGAAAGCTGTAGATGGAGAGATAGTATTTCTTCCTGGCCACGTCGTGCGGGATATCCTCATTCAGCAAGTTTTCAGCAAATCCCCGCTCTTTCTTCAGCAAGGAAAGGTATGCTCAAGACATCGAGAACACAGGCACAGATGCTTCACAAAACATGAAGACGAATCATTGGAATATTTTCATCTGTTTCCAATTGAAAATCAACGAACGGAGCGTAAGCTCAAAGAGATCGGAAAAGAATGCTTACACCACAGAATTGACACACGCTCTGGAGGATACCTTTCAAGCGGATAGCCTTCTCCAACGAGCGGAGTGTCACCTGATAGAAACGGAAGGAAAACAACACGATGCTTGATACAAATAGCACTCCTACACCACTCACGACTCCTCCAGATGAGGCTGAGCAGCCGATAGCACCACCGGGAAAGAAGCGCTGGTTCGCCCGGCATCGCTTCGCGCTCGGAGGCATCCTGCTCATCTCAATCGTCATGAACTTCTATGCGTTGGGCAAGAACGGCTTCGGGTCCTATTATCCGGCCGCCATCAGAAGCATGCTGGATAGTTGGCAGAATTTCTTTTTTGTCTCCTATGATCCAGGTGGCTTCGTCTCGATCGACAAGCCCCCGGTAGGCTTCTGGTTGGAGGCGGCCAGCGCCAAAATTTTTGGCTTCAACTCGGTCAGCATCCTCTTGCCCCAGGCACTGGCTGGCGTGCTGTCAGTTTGGCTCCTCTACTACCTGGTCCGACGCCACTTTGGGGTCGTCGCTGGCCTGCTGGCAGCCCTCGCCCTGGCTCTCAATCCCATCAGTATCCTGACCAATCGCAATGTGACGATTGATAGCACCCTGACCCTGGTGCTGCTCCTGGGAGCCTGGACAGTGCTGAAGGCCGCTGAGACGGGGCGCCTGCGCTGGCTGCTGCTGACAGCCTTTATCGTCGGCATCGGCTTCAATATCAAGATGCTGGAGGCCTACCTGGTGGTTCCGGCCTACGGGCTCCTCTACCTGCTCGCCGCTCCCCACAGCCTACGCAAGCGCATTGGACACCTGGCCTTAGCCGGGGTGCTGCTGCTAGCCGTCTCGCTCTCCTGGGTGGTTGCCGTCGACCTCACCCCGGCCTCGCAACGGCCCTATGTCGGCTCCACGCAAGATAATTCGGAACTGAGTCTTGCCCTTGGCTACAATGGCATCCAGCGCTTGCTGGGAAGTTTTGGAGGTTTTGGAGGAGGGTCAAGTGCCAACAGAGCCCCAAACGGCACTCCCCCCCAATTTGGAAACGGTGGATCTACCAACACCGGAGGGATCGGAGCAGGCCAACAGCCGCCGTCAGGAGGATCTGGCGGTGCTGGTGGGCTCTTTGATATCGGGACCCCGGGTCCGCTGCGTCTCTTCATCCAACCTCTGGCAGGACAGATCGCCTGGCTCTTGCCCTTCGCGCTTCTGGGAGCCGTCGCCCTGGCCTGGCAACGACGACCTCGCTTGCAAAGCGACCGCAAGCAGCAATCGCTGCTGCTGTGGGGCATGTGGCTGCTCACTATGGGCATCTTCTTTAGCGTCGCGAGCTTCTTCCACCAGTATTATATGACAGTCATGGCACCTGCGATTGCGGCGCTGTTCGGCATCGGTGTGGTGACGATGTGGCAGGACTACCGGCGCGGTGGGTGGCGAGGGTGGCTCTTGCCCATCGCGCTGGTGGCCACGGTGGCTGAGCAGGTCTACATTCTCAGCCAGTATCCCACGTGGGGGCAGCGGCTGATTCCGCCCCTGGTCGTCCTGGGCGGCATTGCCGTGGGCGCACTCATCATCGCACGCATCGCCCCGCGTTTGCATCTCACAGCCCCAGGTCGTCGTGTCCTGGTGCCAGCACTCACCGCTGGGGTGTTGGTTCTGATGCTTGCCCCGACGGTGTGGGCAGCCATCCCCATCCTCACGAGTAAGGAAGCCGATATGCTGGTGGCGGGACCGACGCAGACGACGAGCTTCGGTGGCAACGTTGGGGGCGGACAGAGTGCGAATGCCAGCTCGGACGCAGCCCTGATTCGCTACCTGGAGGATCATCAGGGCACGGCGAAATATCTGGTCGCCGTGCTCAGTTCAAAGGGAGCCGATGCCATCATTCTGGCGACGAACAAGCCGGTGATGACCCTGGGTGGCTTCTCTGGCAGTGACCCCATCCTGACGACCAGCCAACTCGCGGCACTGGTCGAGAGTGGGCAGGTGAAGTACTTCCTGCTCAGCGGCTCCGGTGGCTTCGGCGCTGGTGGGAGCGGCCAGAGCGCATTGATCACCTGGATTCAGCAGCACTCCAAGGTCGTCCCGTCGAGCCAATGGCAATCGAGTGCAACAAGCAGCAGTTCCGGTAGATTCGGCGGCGCTGAGCAGTTATACGAATACACGGGAGCGTAATGAGCACCAGCAGGGCTGGACTGCTTGCTCAGCAGGCCAGGGCGTCATCAGCGGGTGCTGGTGATGGCCTTGGCCTGGATGGTGCAAACTCGTGAGTGGATGGTGCCACGGCCATTGATGATCCACGAGCGTCTGGGCACCGTTGGCTACCAGGCAGCATGCTCAACTCCTGACACGTTTTAACAGAATAGAATGTTTGTGATGATGACTTTACAGAAAAAGACGATAGACCTCTCTCCAAGCGAACGACGTGCTCGCGTCCCTTCGAGGGAAGCAGAACTGATGCGTGCCTATGGGAGCAATAGCCTTGCCTTCTTCGGTCAAGCGCTCGAGAATAGCCATTTCCTGGCTCCCGATGGAGCAGGACTGGTCCATTACCGACTGGTGAACAAGGTCGCCGTCGTGCTTGGGGACCCGGTGTGCGCGCCAGAGATAGGTGAGCAGGTCACGCAGAGCTTCCTGGATGTGTGTGCGCGTCACCATTGGCGCGTCGCGTTCTATCAAGCCTCCCCCCAGTACCTGGCGACCTACCATGCCCTCAGATTGCGGGCATGGAAGATGGGGGAAGAAGCGATTCTGTATCCCCAGACCTTCACCCTACGTGGCTCAGCGATGGCCAATGTTCGTATCAGTAGCCGACGCGCGGAACGTGACGGAGTCACACTGCACTGGTACCAGGGCGTGCCGCCCAGAGAAGTGATGCGGCAACTTGAGCAGGTCTCAAGCGCCTGGCTCGAGCACAAAACGGGCTCGCATGCAGCGGAGACAGGGTTCAGTACGGGCAGACTGGATGAGGTGATCGAGAGTGCTGAACGGGCTGATGCAATCGCGCACCTCTCCGTCCCATTCCACAACCCTCCGCGAGCCGTTCCACGATTGGTGACCGGAGTAGCAACGACGAGTGCGGGCACGGCGTGCGCTTTTGTGACCTTTACCCCCATCTATGGCGGTGTGACCCCTGAAACGACTACTCCAGGTAATCAGTCGAGCGGTCAGGGGTGGGGATGGAGCCTCGATTTGATGCGCCGTGTGCCAGATGCCCCACCGGGAGTGATGGAACTGTTACTGGTGCGCGCCCTTGAGCGCTTCCAGTCGTGTGGAGCGCTCGTTGTCAGTTTCGGTCTGGT